>DATHVW010000161.1:0-2999 GCA_035461085.1 Longimicrobiales bacterium
GTTCTGCAGATTGGCGCGTTCCGCCATGTCGCGCTTGACGAGGCGCCCGGTCCGCAACGGCCGGGCGCCCGTCTGCACCTGGAAAGGCGCGGAGACTGCAGCCCCTCACGATGACACGGTGCACGCTACCATGGCGCGACCGGCCAATCTGCAGAACGGGTGCCGCGTCCGGCTGGTCAGCCGCCGATCTGGTACTCCTCCGGCGGCACCGCGCCCATCAGGTGCTTCACGAAATAATCCCAGCGCCGGCGCATCATGTAGTTGTTGTCCACCCCGAAGCCGTGGCGCTGGTGCGGGAAGATGATCAGGTCGAAGTCCTTGTTCGCCTTGATCAGGGCATCGACGACCAGGTACGTGTTGTACGGCGGCACGTTGCTGTCCATGGCGCCGTGCGCGAGCAGCAGCTTGCCCTCCAGCCGGTCCGCAACGAGCTGGTTCGCCTGCGACTCGTAGTTGTCGCCGCCTGCCGTCTTCCGCAGCAGCCCGTGGAAGCGCTCGCCCCAGTCATCCTCGTAGAGCCGGTTGTCGTGGTTGCCCGCCTGCGATACGCCGACCTTGAAGAACTCGGGGTGGCGGAACATCGCGGCCGCGGTGGCGAAGCCGCCGCCGGAGTGGCCCCAGATGCCGGCGCGCTCGATATCGATGAAACGGTGGCGGCGGGCGAGCTCGCGCATGCCGGCGATCTGATCGGGCAGCGTGTTGTCGCCCATGTTGCCGAAATAGAAATCGCCGAAGCTCTTCGACCGCCATTCGGTGCCCATGTCGTCGATGAGCACGACGACGAAGCCGAGCTCGGCGAGGGCCTGGTGGTCGCTGCGCGCGGGCGAGAACGACGGTGTCCCGACACTGCTGCCCCATGGGCCGGGATAGATGTAATTGACGATCGGGTACGACGCCGCGGTGTCGAGTCGCGTCGGCGTGAACATCAGGCCGTACAGGTCGGTCTGTCCGTCACGCGCCTTGACGACGATCCGCTCGGGCGGCTTCCAGCCGGTCGCGCGCAGGCGCGAGATGTCGGCGGTCTCCAGCTGCACGGCCACGCGGCCGTCGCGCGCGCGGCGCAACACGGTCACCGGCGGCTCGGACGGAGTGGAGTACGTGTCAATGAAGTGCTGGGCGTCGGGTGACAGGCTGATGCTGTGCGTCGCATTCTCCGGCGTGAGCAGCGTCAGGTCGTCGCCATCCATGTCAATGCGGTAGAAATGCACGAAGTACGGATCGCGTCCGTCCTCGCGATTCACACCGGTGAAGTAAAGCACACGATCGTCTTCATCGACGTGCTTCAGCTCGGCGACGTTCCAGGCGCCCGACGTGATCTGTCGCTTCACTGCGCCCGTGGTGAGGTCGTAGAGGTAGAGGTGCCCCCAGTCGTCCCGCTGCGACCACCACAGCACCTCGTTCGACTCCGGCAGCACGCGCCAGTTGACGCTGCCGACCGCCGCGAACGCGGACTGGAACTGCGTGGGAGAGACCTCCTCGAACACGGTCCGCACTGCACCTGTCTCCGCGTTTGCGACGCGGAAGATCGCCTGCTTGTGGTCGCGCGACGATGATACGAACGCGACATGCGAGGCATCCGGGAACCACTCGACATCGAGGAAGCGGGAGCCTTCCGCGATGTGGTCGCTGATCGTGGAGCGATGCTGGTCCGCCGGCATGTCGAGCCGTATGACCCGCACGGGTTCCACGTCGATGATGACGCGGTGGATGCGGAAGATGACGGTGTCCTGCGGCAGCGGATAGCGCCACGACTCGAGGCGCGGCGTGCCGGGCGTGGTGCTGACCAGGTACATCTCGCCGACGCCGCGCGAGTCGTGCTGGAACGTCGCGATCTTCCGGGAGTCGGGCGACCAGAGCAGCACGGGCACGTCGCTGCGCGTCCAGCCGGCGTTGTTCGTCGCGTAGCCGAAGTCCTCCACACCGTCCGTCGTCAGCTGGCGGTCCTCGCCTGTCGTGAGGTCCTTCACCCACAGGTTGTAGTCGCGGATGAAGGCGGCGTAGCGGCCGTCGGGGGACGTGACCGAAGCGCGCGGCGCCGGCGCACCGACGCCCGCTGTGCGCGTGGTGTCGGCTGGCGCGCACGTGTAGTCCTGGAGGCTGCACTCCCAGCGGCGACCGCCGGTCGTCACGGTGATGCCGCGCGCGTCGCGCGAGTACTCGAGTCCCTGCAGCGGCAGCCGTGCGGGATCGACCTCACCGCCGGTCGCCGCCGCCAGTGCGGCCGCGAGGCGGGTGTGGTCGAACGCCTCTGCACGCACACCCCGCGCCGGGTCCACCATGACGAACCCGGCCCCGCCAGCGGTCGTGGCGCGGTACCAGAAGCGCCCGTCCTCCAGCCAGGTCGGCTGGCCGGCGAGGCCGGAGACCAGTTCCGAGGCGTTTGCACCGAGGAACTGCTCGGCACGGGCGTAGTCTTCGGCCGTCAGCTGGCGCGGCTGTTGTGCCGCCAGCGGGGCCGCGGCGATGAGCAGGACAAGCGGAATCGTTCGGATCGTGTTCATTCCTGACCTCCGGGGACGACAATGGACTCCGCGACACTATCCGCTCGCGGGGCATGCGGGCAAGGTCCCGGCGCCCCGACCCCGGCCTAGGTCAGGACGGGCGCATCATCGTGCCGGTTCGATTCCATCTGGCGCAGCACCATGTCGTGATACATTCCGCGCAGCTGCATGAGCTGCTCGTGCGTGCCCTGCTCGACGATGCGGCCGTCCTCCATCAGCAGGATGACATCGGCGCGGCGCACGGTGGACAGGCGGTGGGCGATGACGAACGTCGTGCGGCCGGCCAGCAATGTCGCCATGGACGCCTGGATGAGCTGCTCGCTTTCCGTATCCAGATTGCTCGTCGCCTCATCGAGGATGAGGATCTGCGGCTCGGCCAGGATCGCGCGCGCGATCGCAAGCCGCTGCTGCTGGCCCCCGGACAGCTTCACGCCGCGCTCGCCGACGAACGTGGCATAGCCCTCCGGGAGCCGCTCGATGAACTCGTGGGCGTTCGCA
>DATHVW010000162.1:0-16933 GCA_035461085.1 Longimicrobiales bacterium
GGCGCACGAGTTCGAGCCGTGGCAGTGGCGTAACTACCAGCCGAGCTGGGTCGAGATGGCGATCGTCGCAGGCAGCTTCGCATGGTTCGCCATGTGGTTCCTGCTGTTCCTGCGCGTGCTGCCCGCGGTGTCGATCGCGGAATTGAAGGAAGTGCTGCCTGCGCCGCTGCGCAGGCACGGCCGCACGGGTGGGGCCGAGTCACATGGCAGGATCGGACCGGCGGAGGGCAGATGAGCGCCGTGAACACGTATGGCACACTGGGCGTCTATGACGCCCTGGACAGCGCGACGGCCACTATCGAGCGCCTGCGCGCGGCGGGCATGAAGCGGATCACGGTGTTCTCGCCGCTGCCGAGCCACGAGCTGGAGCATGCGCTGCACGCGGGCGAGAGCCCCGTGCGCATGTTCACTCTGGTCGGCGGACTGACGGGCGCGGCGACGGGTTTTGCGTTCCCGACGTGGGCGTCGCTGGACTGGCCGCTGGTCACGGGCGGGAAGCCGATCATTTCGGGCCCGGCCTGGGTGATCATCGCGTTCGAGCTGACGATCCTCTTCGGCGCGCTGTCCACGGTGGCGGGCCTCTTCATCAACGCGCGGCTGCCGCAGCGGCGCATCATGCAGGTCTACGATCCGAGCTTCTCGTCCGACCGTTTCGGCATCCTGGTGCTGCCGCCATCGGGACGGGAAGCCGAGGTGCGCGACATCATGCGGGACAACGGCGCGGCGGAGATCCGCGAGCAGGTACAGGAGGTAAAGGTTGGCGACCTCTAGGAGCGCTCCGAACGCACAGGGCGCAGCGATGAGCGGTGGCGCGTGGCGCAGGCGGACTCGCTGGGCGGTACTCGCGCTGGTCGCGCTCACGGTGCCCGGCTGCACGCGCATCGACAACGCGCTCGCCAAGGTGCCGATCTTCGCGTTCATGCACGAGGCGCCGTCGTTCGACCCATACGAGCATCCGCTGCCGCCGCCGCCCGGATCGGTGCCGTTCATGTCCGCGAACGGCGAGACGCTGGCACCGCTGGAGGCATCGGAGGCGGCGTTCGCCGCATTCGAGGCATCGCCGCAGGGAAGCAATCCGCTTGCTCAGGATGATCCGGCCGCGCTGGAGCTCGGCCGCGTGATGTACGAGCGGCACTGCTCCGTGTGTCACGGTCCGACCGGTGCGGCCGATGGGCCGGTCGCTGCGGTGTATCCGCAGGGCTTCGTGCTGCCACTCAACAGCGGGACGGCCCTCGGCCGCTCCGATGCGTACATGTACGCGGTGGTCCGCGCGGGTCGCGGCCGCATGCCCGCGTATGGCGCGCGCATGACGCACATCGAGCGCTGGGCCGTCGTCAATTACGTGAACACCCTGCAGGGCGCTGCAGGCGCCGCGCCGGCACAGGGCACGGCACCGGCCCCGGGCGCCGCGCCGGCGGATACCACAGTGGCGCCGGCGCCGCCGCCGCCGCAGCAGTAGTCAGGAGAACATCGAGTGGCGCACGCAACACTGACGCACGACATACCTTCACGGCGCATCGAGTCGCTCTCGCCGGGGCTGCGTATCGCGATTCCCGCGCTGATCATCATCGGCGCCATCGCATTCGCCGCGGCGCTGGTGGTCGACGCACCGCGCGCATGGCGGGCGTACCATTTCAACTGGCTGTACTTCACGACGATAGCACAGGGCGCCGTCATCCTCGCGGTGGTGGTGTCGATCGCGAAGGGCATGTGGTCGCGGCCGATCCGCCGGATCGCGCTGGCATTCTCGGCGTTCCTGCCCATTGCCTATCTCGCCGTGCTGCCGATCCTGTTCATCGGAGCGGAGCACATCTTCCCGTGGATCGACCACCCGGTCGCCGGCAAGGACGTGTGGCTGAACCAGCCGTTCATGGCGGCCCGCGTGCTGCTCGGCCTGGGCGTCCTGTTCACTGTCTCGCTCGTCTTTGCCTACACCGCGCTGCGACCGGACATGGAGCAGCTGCGGCCGCACGTGCCGCCGCGCCTGCAGGGCATGTACGGCTGGTTCGTGCGCGGCTGGCGCGGCCAGGAGGTCGAGGAGTTCCACGCCCACAAGCGCCTGGCCGTTCTCGCACCCGTCACGGCGCTGCTCTTCGCGCTCGTCATGGGCCTGCTGACGTGGGACTTCGTGATGTCCCTCGAGCCCTACTGGTTCAGCACGCTGATCGGGCCGTTCGTCTTCATGGGCGGGTTCCTCGGCGGCATCATGGCGACCGCGATCGTCGCGATCTCTCTGCGTGACCGCCTGGACCTGCACGAGTGGATCGGATACTCCACGCTGCACGACCTCGGCAAGCTCGGCTTCGGCTTCACCGTGTTCTGGGGCTATCTCTTCTTCTCCCAGTACATCGTGATCTGGTACGGCCTGCTCCCGCTCGAGCAGTCGTTCGTGATCCACCGCTTCACGCCCCCGTTCCGCATCATCGCGCAGCTGGTCGGCCTGTTCATCTTCGTGATCCCGTTCTTCGGCCTGATGGGCGTGACGGCCAAGCGCACGCCGGCGATCTTCGTGACGTTCGCTTCGATCAGCCTCCTCGGCCTCTGGCTCGAGCGATACCTGCTCATCTACCCGTCGCTCTGGATCGGTGCCGAGGAGCTGCCGTTCGGCTGGCAGGAGCCCGGGCTGCTCCTGCTCTTCGCCGGCCTGTTCCTGGCCTCGATCAGCTGGTTCCTGACCCGGTTCCCGCTGTTCCAGGTCTGGCAGCCCGCCTCCGAGCTGGAGCTGCAGGGCATCGACGTCGAGCAGCGGTACGCCACCGGCGATCTCGGCGGCGCCGACTCACGCCCCGAGTAGCAGGCCCCGAAGGCAGATGAAAAGCGGGTGGCGCCTCGACGGCGCCACCCGCTTTTTTTTACCACCAGCCGTCATCGCGAACGGCCGCTGCCCCTACTCCGCTGCCCCATTCCCCTCGCCGGGGCCGAGATCAGCCCCGGATTTGCCACCCGCGCGCATCATGGAATCCATGACGGGAGCTCCGCCGAGCCGCTTCTGTGTCTCGATCCCCATGGCCCGCAGGAGTGTCGCCTCGCGCGCCGTCAGCTGCGCGCGGCGCAGCACCGCACGCAGGGTGCGCATGATCGCCTCCGGGTTCTTCCCCTTGAAGAAGTCGATCGCGGCGAGTGCCGCCTCGCTCTGCTCGAAGAGAGCCCGCATCTGGAGTGTGCTGGCGGCACTGGTATCGCGGCGCGGCCGCGGCAGCGCACGGTCGTTCGGCGCAGCCGCGAGCATCAGCTCGTAGCCGATCAGCAGCACGGCCTGCGACAGGTTCAGCGATGAGTTGAGCTCGCTCGTCGGGACGACCAGCAGGCGGTCGCACCGGTCCAGCTCCTCGTTCAGCAGGCCGGTGTCCTCGCGACCGAACACGATCGCCACCGGGCGGTCGGGCGCGGCATCCCGGGTGAGCAGGTCCGGCGCGGCATCCCGTGGATGACTCCACAGATATGTCGCCGTGCGCCGCCGCGCTGTCGTTCCCAGCACGAGCGATGCGTCCGCCGTCGCTTCGTCCAGCGTGTCGTAGAACTCGATCCGTTCGATGAGCGGCTCCGAGCCGTGCGCTATTCCCGCAATCCTGTACGCGCTGAAATCGTCCGGCCGCACCAGCCGCAGGCGCGTCAGTCCCGTGTTCATCATCGCGCGCAGGGATGTCGCAATGTTCACGACATCCTGCGGCCGGTTCAGCACGACGACGAACCGATCGCCGTGCGACTTCGTGTGTTCTTCGGATTTCATGGCGCGGAAGCTGTGCGCATGCGGCGCGCGCGTCAACGCAGGACCGTTACAGCCGACCCGTGCGGGGCGGGAATCGTGCCGGCGCGACGGCTGCGGGGCCAGAACCGCCCGGGCGGCCGCGAGCGGCCCGCCGGGATCTCGTAAGTGCAAGCAGGGCGGCAGTTTGGACCCGATCTTGCCCTTGAATGCTGCACGGAGGCGGATCGCTGCCGCCCTTCATGAATAGATGCGGAGGAGGACCCATGTACCTGTTCATCAACGCGCTGATCCTGGCTCTTCTCGTTCCGGCAGGCGGTGCGAGTGTGGCGGAAGCGGGACCGACGTGCCGGGCGGAGCTGAAGGGATCCAGCCTGCTGACGGTCGTGGAGCTCCCGACGGGCGTTGCCGTGGAGGGGCCGTGGCGGGTCATGCGTCAGGACGATGAGGCGCAGGACCATCGGTTCACCGTGCTCGCGACGCTGGACCACGTCATCGAGAAGGATGCCCTGACGGGCGGCCGCAACGTGATTCCGTTCCCGCAGCCGGTGCGACTCGCGTTCGAGGGGAGCTCGCAGGAGGAGGCCGTGAGGCGTGCTGCACACGTATGGTGCGTGACGGTGATGAAGGCGCAGGAGAATCAGAAGCTGGACCACCTGGCCGAGCCGGTGCGTCACCGGATCGCTGCACTGCCGGAGCGACTCGACGCGGCCTGAGCGCTGCACTCATGACGGCAGGGCACGCCCTCCCGCAGCGGCCGGCGCGATGAGTTGCGACCGGCCGCATCGCATCTCTAGCTTGGCCTCATGCCTGAAGCGACTGCCGCCATTCCCCTGTTCGAGCGCGCGCCCGCGCTCGTCCGCAGCGTGCCCTACAACCCGATCGGCACGTACCCCAGTCCGGTGGAGCGGGTGGAGCTGGAGGACGGAGGCGAACGGATCCCGATCCTCGTCAAGCGCGACGATACGGCCGCGGAGGGCTACGCGGGAAACAAGGTCCGCAAGCTGGAGTTCATCCTCGCAGACGCGCGCGCCCGCGGCATTACACGCCTGATCACGGCCGGCGCCACCGGCTCGCACCACGCGTTCGCCACCGCGTATCACGGCCGCCGTGCCGGCTTCGAAGTCTCGCTCGTCCTGTTTCCACAGTCCCTGACACCTCATGTGCGGCAGATGCTGCTGCTGGACGCTGCAGTGGGCGCGGAGCTGCTGTGGGCGAGCCGGATGGAAACCGTACCCTACGGCCTCTGGCGTGCGCGATTCGCCCATCGCCGTGAGGCCGTGTGCACGATACCGCCGGGCGGCTCCAGCGATATCGGAACGCTCGGATACGTCAACGGTGGCCTGGAGCTGGCTGCGCAGATCGAGGCGGGCACGTCTCCGAGGCCGTCGAGCGTTCACGTCGCTGCCGGGACTCTGGGCACACTCGCCGGCATCGGGATCGGCCTGGCCTGGGCGGGTCTGGATATTCCGATCGTGGGCACGAGGATCACTGCACGTCTGATCACGAACGAGCGCACGCTGGCAGCGCTCGTGAATGCGACGCTCGCACGGCTGCGGTCTGCCGGTGCGGCCGGCCTGCCTGATGCCGCCGTCGTGCTCTCGCACATCACGCTGCAGCACGACCAGATCGGTGCAGGGTACGGCAGGTCCACCGCGCCCGGGTCGCACGCCGCCGATGTCTTCCGGGCCGCGGGACTGCAGCTCGACACGACGTACACGGCCAAGGCCGCCGCGGGACTGCTGGCGCACATGAGAGCGGCTGCCGGGCCAGGCGCCGCGGCCGCGGCGGCCATGTCCTCCGCGGACACGGGCGTCGCCGCGCGACAGGGCGGATCCGTGCCGCTCTTCTGGCACACACTCAGCGCCGTCGAGCCTCATGGGATCGCAGACAACCTGACTGCGGCGGATCTGCCGGCGCAGTTCGCGCGCTACATCGACGGCCGCTGAATGCGGCGCCGCGCTGCACGAGTTGTGAGAATCGCCCGCGTCGGCAACATTGTCCGTCGCGGACCATAATACAGCCGGTGCGTCGCGTACGTTGGCGACGCCGGGAAATGGGGAGAGGTGCAATGCAGAACAATGGTGCGGTCGCACAGTACATCGACGCGAACCGCGAGCGGTTCCGTGATGAGCTCTTCGATTTTCTGCGCATTCCGAGCGTGAGCGCGCGCAGCGAGCACAATGCTGACACCCGCAAGGCAGCCGAATGGCTGATGCAGAAGATGCAGGAGGCCGGGCTCGAGACGAAGCTGCACGAGACGGCGGGGCATCCGATCCTCGTCGGCGAGTGGCGCGGTGCGGGGGCCGGGGCGCCCACCGTTCTCATTTACGGCCACTACGACGTCCAGCCGCCCGAGCCGCTCGATCTCTGGACGAGCCCGCCGTTCGAACCGGAGATCAGGGACGGCCGCCTCTACGCGCGCGGCTCGGTCGATGACAAGGGCCAGCTCTACCTGCACGTGAAGGCTATCGAGGCGCATCTCAAGGCGAACGGCAAACTGCCCGTCAACGTGGTCATGCTCGCGGAAGGCGAGGAGGAAGTCGGCAGCGAACACCTGATGCCCTTCGTCGAGGAGCACGCGAAGCTGCTGAAGCCTGACGCCGTCGTCATCTCCGACAGCTCGATGTTCGCGCCGGGAATGCCCAGCATCGGCGCTTCACTCCGCGGCCTCGCCTACTTCGAGATCCGCGTGCGCGGCGCGCGCGGTGACCTCCATTCCGGCAGCTACGGCGGCGCCGTTGCCAATCCGGCGACTGCGCTCGCGCGCATCATCGCCAGCTTCCACGATGATGACGGTCGTATCCTCATCGACGGGTTCTACGACGATGTGCGCGCCGCACCCGAGTTCGTCGAGCAGATCCGGACACTGCCGTTCGACGAGAAGGAGTACATCGCGGAAACCGGCGTGCCGGAGCTGACGGGAGAGAAGGGATACACCACCTACGAGCGGCTGTGGATCCGGCCGACGTGCGAGGTGAACGGGCTGCTGTCCGGCTACACCGGCGAGGGATCGAAGACCGTACTGCCCGCATATGCGATGGCGAAGGTCAGCTGCCGGCTGGTACCCGACCAGGACCCGAAACAGATCGAGAAGCTGTTCCAGGAGCACGTGAAGAAGGTCGCTCCGAAGGGAGTGACGGTGGAGGTGCTCGTGCTGCACGGCGGCAGGCCGTGGCGCGCGAAGCTCGAGGGTCGCCTGTACGAGGCGGGAGCACGCGCCCTGCGCGACGCGTTCGGCCGTGACGTCATATACGCCGGTGAGGGCGGCTCCATCCCGATCGTATCGGAGTTCGAGCGCGTCCTGGGCGCGCCCGCGCTCCTCATGGGCTTCGGGCTGCCCGGAGAGAACGCACACGCGCCGGACGAATGGATGAGCGTGGAGAACTTCGAGAAGGGCACTCACGCATCGGCTCGCCTGCTCGAGGAGCTCGCATGATGGTGAAGCGGACCCTGCGTCTCGCGCTTGCCGCGCTCGTCATCGCCGCATGCGGCGAGGGCGACGAGCCCGCCGTGGAGGACGGCGCCTCTCCGACGCCGTCCGCTCCCGCGGCGCCGGCCGCTGTGAGCTTCGATACTGCGACCCTGATGTTCATCACATCTACCGACACCATCCCGATGACGGCGGAAGTCGCTGCGCGTGCGGACCAGCGCGCCTACGGCCTGATGGATCGCGATGAGCTCGGCGCCGGTGACGGCATGATCTTCCTCTACGACGAGGCCCAGAGCGGCGATACCGGCTTCTGGATGTACCGCACCAGGATACCGCTGGATATCGCGTACTTCGATGGCGCGGGAAGGATCGTCGCCATTCAGCAGATGATGCCCTGCACCAGTCTCGATCCCGCCCGCTGCACAGGCTACGCCGCCGGCGTCCCGTTCTTCGGCGCTGTGGAGGCGAACCGCGGCTACTTCGTCCGCAACGGCATCGGCGTCGGCGACCGCGTGGTGCTGCCCGGCCGCATCGGCGGCTGAGCCGCTGCGGGTCGTTCAGCCCTCAGGCCGGATAGACGGGAGAAAAAAAGGGGCGCCCTCACGGGCGCCCCTTTTGTATTGAATAATCACTTCGCTCAGCGTGACGCCGCGCCTCCCGGCCTGCGCTGCTCGCGAACGACGTTCATCTCGCGCTGCACCTGGTGCTTCAGCCGCGCAACCTTCTGCGGATACGTGAAGCAGTTCGGCGTGTTCGTGCCGCGTACGCAGCCGTTGTAGCCGAGCAGGGCCTTGTTCTCATCTCCAGGGTTCCGGCTCAGGTACCAGGCGAGAATGCTCGTCCCGTTGCACAGATTCGCTTCGATGTCGTACAGGTCCGCGCCGCAGTTGCGCCAGTGACCCGACCACAGCGGCATCACCTGCATCAGACCACGCGCACCGACGAAGCTCGTCGCGCGCGGCTTGCCGCCGCTTTCGATCAGCACGACCGACAGCACGAACGCCGGATCCAGTCCGCGCCTGTACGAGTGCTGGACCAGCGGCCACGCCACCTGGCGCGCCGTCGCTTCGTTCACTCCGCGCCGCCGCAGCACCGCTTCCACCGGGGCCACGTGGTCCTGATAGAGCGCCACCCAGTCTTCCGTCTGCGAGCCATCGTCCTGAAGCCGCTCCATGTGCCGGCTCAGCACCTCCAGGTGCACCCGCGGCGCCGGCGCTTCAGCCGCCAGCCGCGGCGTCGACTCCGGCGCCTCCAGGCCCTCGGTGGTCACGCTTCCGACACCAAAGCCCACCACGAGCAGCAGCGGCGCCATCAGGCCAATGGCACGGATGCGCCGCATCAGCAGCTCGAGATCCTCGAATATCCCCGCTCGCTGATCGCGATCAGGAGAATACGATCGTCTGAATAGCTTCATCGCCTCGACAGCGTTCCTGTGATCTTCGCTTCACCGACGGATCGCCGGCCCTGACCGAGGAGCAGGAAAAATATCGGCAAGACCGGGTATCCGCCGCAAGTCGGATACGGTAACTCATTGTCAGGCCTGTCGTTAGATGGCTGTCCTTCTGGCAGGAAGGGCCGGGCGGGCCACCGGTCCGTCCGGTCACCCTTCACCAGCCCTAGCCCTCCAGGCCGCGCAGGATTTCGTGCAGCGACGTGATGGGGACGAGGTATCGCTCCGTGCAGAACTCGCAGATGACTTCCGCGCCGCCGCGTTCGGCGCCTTCCTCGATGAGGCCGGCGACGGCATCGGAGCCGAGCATCATGATGGCGCGCTCGGCGCGATCGACGGAGCACGGGCAGTGAAAGCGGACGTCGCGCCGCTCCAGCACCTGGTGCTCGTCGCCGAAGATGCGGCCGAGGATGTGCTCGGGCGATTCTCCGGCGCGCAGCATGGTGGTGGGATGTGGCAGCTCGCGAATGACGTTCTCAATGCGTTCCGCCTCGGCGTCGGTGACGCCGGGGAGGAGCTGGACGAGGTAGCCGCCCGCCGCATCGACGGAGCCATCGGCATTGACGAACACGCCGATGCCGACTGCGGAGGGGATCTGCTCGCTGACGGCGAGGTAGTGGGCGAGGTCCTCGCCGACTTCGCCGGACACGATCTCGACGGTGCCGATGTAGGGCTGACCCATGCCCAGGTCCTTCGTCACGGTGATGTGACCGGCGGTGCCGACGGCGCCGCGCACGTTCAGCTTGCCGTTGCGGACCTGCTCGACGTCCGGTTGCGGATTGGCGACGAGGCCGCGCACGCCGCCGCGGCCGTTGGCCGAGGCGAGGAGGGTGCCGGCAGGACCGTCGCCCTGGATCCGCACGGTGATGAGCTGGTCGGGCTCCTTCAGCATCGCGCCGAACAGGAGCGCGCCGGTGGAGAGGCGGCCGATGGCGGCGGTGACGACGGGAATGGTGTCGTGCCTGCGCTGCAGCTCTTCGACGACGCCGGTGGCGTCGATCGCGAACGCGCGGACCAGGCCGCCGTGGGCCGTCGCGCGAACCAGGTAGTCACGCTTCATGGGATCTCCAAAGAAAACGGTCCCGAATGTTCGGGACCGGAATGATCCGTGGGTCCAGCGATGGCGGCCAATGGCGCGTCCGGATGGCCGCCAGCGGCTGGTCCCCCCTACAAGTCGTCTTCGTTGAGCTGGCCGCGAACGATTACCAGGATCGCTGCCTGCGGCACTACCAGGTACTTCGTGCCCTCGAACGTGATCTCGACGGCTGCGCGTCGGAAGAAGATGGCGTAATCACCCGCGCGTGCCTGAACGGGCATGTAACGCGCCTCACCCGTTCCGATCTTCCACGGCTCGTCGCCGAGCTCCGTCGGGGCGGAGATGGGAGTGCCCGGTCCGGTCGCTACGACGGTGCCGGACTGGACCGCCTGCGCGTCCACGGCGGATGCCGGGAGGTACAATCCCACGCGGCTCCGCTCCTCGCCCTCTTCGGGGGCGATGAGGACGCGGTCTCCGACGACGATCAGGTGCCTGCGGTCCTTGGTCATGTCTCCTTTTAACCCGTCGCCCCCCGTCAGGTTTCGGCGCATCCCGGCATGGAGTCGCCCCGTTGCCGCACGTAGCGTTGCTGCACAATCACCGGGGGGAGCCATGACTGAAACAGCGCGCAAGCCGCGTGAGCTTACCGAGCGACGGGCATACACGTTCTATCTGGATCCCGCACTCGTCGCGCGCGTGCGTACGGAAGTCAACGAGGGTGACGTCGTGCGCAGCATCGAGGCCGCGCTCGCCGCGGCTCTCGACTATCATCTGTGGGTCCGTGAAGTGGCCAACGGCCGCCGCGAAGTGCTTTCGTAGAACGAATTCGGAAGCGGGATCGGGATCGGGTGCATGGTGTTCCCGAACACGCACCCGATCCCGATCCCGAATTCGTCAAACCATCATGTCCGGGTCCATCCAGGCATGCCTGCCGTCGAGGACTTCCTGCGCGAGGCGGTAGGTCGGGCCGTCATTGGAATCGAACACGTTGTCGAAGATCTGCTTCACGCGTGCGCGCGAGTGACGGCAGAACAGGTCGGCCATCCGTTCGGGACCGCGGTTGGACGGATCCTCCTTCATGAGGTTGTGCGCGTAGACGCAGGCGCACGACATCGCGAAGAGCTCGGCGCCCACGTCGACGAGCCGGAAGAGCACCGACTGCTTCTTCTCCAGCTTCGGTCCATAGCGGGCCATGGCCAGGAAGAGGGTGCGGCCGAGCTTGCGGGACGCCCGTTCGACGAAGCGGAGGTTGCGCGCGAGCCGGCCGAACTCGCCGTATGCGCCGGGTACGCGTCCCTTGCCCACGAGGAGGCCCGGCATCCAGCCGGCCATGTGGACGCTGAGGCCGGCGAGGCCCTTGAGCTTGTCGCCGGTCGCGGCCTTCGGATCGATCATCGCGCCCGCACTCTGGAGGTGCGGGTCCACGGCCTCACGCGCGATGAAGAGGCGCATGATCTCGCTCGAACCCTCGAAGATCATGTTGATGCGCAGGTCGCGCATCATCCGCTCGACGGGGATCGGCTTCTCGCCGCGCGACTCGAGCGAGGATGCAGTCTCGTAGCCGCGGCCGCCGCGGATCTGCATGCAGTCATCGACGACGCGCCATGCGCCTTCGCTGTTGTACATCTTCGCGATGGCGGCTTCCAGCCGGATGTCGGACTTGCCCGCATCGGCCAGTCCCGCGGCGATGTCATTGACGGCTTCCATCGCGAACGACAGCGCGGCCATCCTTCCGAGGATCTGGGCCACCGCGTCGTGCCGGCCGACAGGCGCGCCCCACTGCTCGCGCTCTGCTGCCCACTCGCGCGCGACCTTCACGCACCACTTCGCGCTCGCGGCGCTCGTGGCGGGAATGGTCAGGCGGCCCGTGTTGAGCGTCGTCAGGGCGAGCTTGAGACCCTTGCCCTCGCCCCAGATGATGTTCTCCTTCGGCACGCGCACGTTGGTGAACCGGACGACGCCGTTCTCGATGCCCTTCAGTCCCATGAAGTCGAGGCGGTGCGTGTTCTCCACGCCTTCAAACGACGATTCGACGATGAACGCCGTAATGCCGCGGCGCGTGCTGCCGGGCTTCGGGGGCGTACGCGCCATCACCACCATGATGTCGGCGATGGGGCCGTTCGTGCACCACAGCTTTTCGCCGTTCAGGATGTAGGCGGTGCCGTCCTCGGTGGGATCGGCAGTCGCTTCCATGCGTGCGGGGTCCGACCCGACATCGGGCTCCGTCAGCGCGAACGCCGAGATCTCGCCCTGCGCCAGCCGCGGCAGGTACTTCTTCTTCTGCTCGGGCGTGCCGAACATCTTCAGCGGCTGCGGCACGCCGATCGACTGGTGGGCCGAGAGCAGCACTCCGAGCGCCGATGCGGCGGAACCGATGATCGAGATCGCCTTGTTGTAACTGCGCTGCGAGAGTCCGAGACCGCCGTACTCCTTCGGGATCTTGATGCCGAATGCGCCGAGCCGGCGCAGGCCGTCGATCACGTCGTCGGGCACGCGCCCGGTCCGTTCGATCGCCTCGCCATCAATGGTCTTTGCGAACTCGTACAGCTTCCGGTGGAACTCGGCCGCCCGCTTCTTCTCGTCGGGGTCCTGCACTGGCGGTGGGTGGATGAGGTCGAGATGCAGCTTGCCGAGGAACAGCTCTCTGACGAAGCTGGGCATGACCCACTCCGTCTCGCGCGCCGCTTCCGCTACCTGCCGCGCTTCCTGCTCATCTACGGGGCCGGGCTTCACAGCCGGCGCCGCTGTCTTCTCTGTCGTGCTCATGCATCCTCCTGAACGTCATTCCGCGCCGGGGGTCCGCCGCGGCTGGATCACGTGCATGCTGTTGATAATACGCTGAGAGGATAGTGCGGCACAGAGGCCGGCGGCGGGCACCGCGGCCGGGGTGTGCGTCCGGGTCAGTCGGGGAGGCTGATCTCCGGCTTTTCGGGGTGGCGTCGGTAAATCACGAGGGTGCGGCCGATCACCTGGACGAGGTGGGCGCCGTCCACACGGGCGACGAGCTCCTCGCCCAGCTGCTGTGCGCCAGCCGGGGCGGTCTCCAGGATGCGGATCTTCAGCAGCTCGCGGTTGTTGAGCGCGGCCGTGACACTGTCGGCCACGGCATCGGTGACGCCGTCCTTGCCGATCTGCAGGATGGGCCTGACGGCCTGCGCGATGGATCGCAGAAGCGCGCGCTGCCGCGGCTTGAGCTCCGCCATCACGGCATCATGAGCTTCGCGATGGTCTGCAGCTGCATGTTGCTCGTGCCCTCGTAGATGGTGCCGATCTTCGCATCGCGATAAAGCTTCTCGACCGGGTACTCCTTCGTGAAGCCGTACCCGCCGTAAAGGTCGATGCAGGTCGATGCGATCTGCTGCGCGACCTGCGACGAGAACAGCTTTGCCATCGCTGCCTCGAGGATGAAAGCATTACCGGAGTCCTTCAGACGCGCCGCGTTATAGACCATCAGACGCACCGCCTCCAGTTCCGTACGCATCTGCGCGAGCTGGAACTGAACCCCCTGGAAGTCGGCGATGCGGCGGCCGAACTGCTCGCGCTCCTGGACGTAACGCGTCGTGTGGTCGAGCGCGCCCTGCGCGAGGCCGAGCATCTGGGCGCCGATGCCGATGCGCCCCTCGTTGAGCGTCTCGATCGCGATCTTGTAGCCCTTGCCGACCTCACCCAGCACGTTCTCGTCGGGCACGCGGCAGTCATCCATGATCAGCTCGACCGTGGATGACGCCCGGATGCCGAGCTTGTCTTCCTTTTTGCCGACGCTGAATCCCTGAAAATCGCGCTCGACGATGAACGCCGTGATGCCGCGATAGCCCTGTGCCGGATCCGTGTTGGCGAAGATGATGAATGTCCCGGCCTCGCCGCCGTTGGTGATCCACAGCTTGCGGCCGTCGATGCGCCAGCCGCCGCCGTCCACCGTCGAGGCGCGTGTCTGCAGCGCAAACGCGTCAGAGCCCGAGCCGGCCTCCGAGAGCGCGTACGCACCGACGACGTGCGCGGCGAGCCGCGGCAAATACATCTCCTTCAGATGCGAGTTGGCGTAACGAAGGATGCAGTTGTTGACGAGCGTGTTCTGCACATCGACCAGCACGCCGACGCTCGGGTCCACGCGCGACAGCTCTTCGACCACGAGTACGGCGGTGAAGAACGAGGACCCGGTGCCGCCCAGGTCCTCGGGAACTTCGATGCCCATGAGGCCCAGCTCGAAGAGCTGCGGGATCAGGTCCGGGTTCATCGTCGCGTCGCGATCCATGTCATGGACGAGCGGCGACACGTTCTCTTCGGCGAATTCACGGACCGTGTCGCGGAACATCTGCTCTTCTTCCGAGAGCAGAGTCAGCGGCTGGCGCGCGACATCGGGCAGCGTGACGGACATGCGAAAAGCTCCTGCTCGAGCAACCTGGGCGTTCGGGGCGCGCCGCACGTACGGCGCAGGCGGAAAGTATCGCGGCCGGGCCGGTTAGTCGAGAAGTGGCGGTGGGAATGCCGCCGCTGCGACGTACGGGGATCAGCGTGGCGGACGCGGATCGAGCAGCGACGCCGCCCGCAGGACCTCGGGATCGTTGATCGCGGAGAACTCACCCGCCGCACGCCGACCCTCCCTCATCTCGATCGCCGTGTGAAGGAGATGCCTGCCGATGGCGAGGTCCTGCGCCGGCTCGAGAACGGGGTCGACGCCCAGGGTCTCCACGACGACCGTCCGCAACGCATCGAGGAGAGGAGTTCGCCAGGCCGCACCGTCCGCGCCCGGACCGGTCGTGAGCCGGGCGCGTTCCACCGCCTGAACGTCGAGGCGCTGCCGCCGGGCGTCCGGCCACCAGCCGGGGGGCACCGCGCGCGCGTCGAAATAGCTGTCCGGCTCAATGCCGCCGCTGCCCGCCGCCGCAGCGGTGGCGCCGCCGCGGCGCAGGGCGTCGGAGGCTGCGGCATACTGCGCAGCCGCCAACCCCTCATAGGACCGCTGGATCATGCGGCCGTCGGGTGTGTGCACGCGCGCGACCGTCAGCCACAGCACATCGCCGGCGGGGAGCGGGAACGGCATCTGGACGAGCGCTTTGCCGAACGTGCGGTGGCCGGCGACAATCCCGCGCCCGTGGTCCTGGAGTGCGCCGGCGAGTGCCTCGGCGGCGCTGGCAGACGACCCGTCCACGAGCACCACCATGGGCAGGTCCTGATAACGGCCGCCGCTGCGCGTGCGGTATTCCTGGTTGGCGTCCACCTTCCGCCCCTTCGTCCGCATCACCAGCGCGTTCTTCGGCAGGAACAGACCGGCCACACTGACCGCTTCACTGAGCAGCCCGCCCGGATTGCCGCGCAGGTCGAGGACGAGCCTCTTCATGCCGCGTCCGCGCAAGCCGTCCAGCGCACGTTCGAGCTCCGACGCGGCGCGCACATCGAAGCCGCTCAGCCGGACATAGCCGATGTCGCCGGCAATGATCATCGGCGTGGCGATGTTGGGCCACGCGTACCGGTCCAGCCGGATGACGAGGTCCACACGCGTCGCCGTCAGCGGGTCGCCCCGTTCCACCGTGACCCGCCGTTCCGTCCCCGGCCGGCCCGAGAGCAGGACTTCCACCTCGTGCGCGGCCAGGCCGGCGACCGGTGAGTCCTGAACGGCAAGGATGCGATCGCCGGCCAGCATGTCCGCATGCTCGGCGGGGCTCCCGCTGCCGACCGCAATGACGGCGACGACACTGCCCATCCCGTCCAGCTCCACCCCCGCAGAGCCCGCCTCGCCGGAGCGCGCTGCGATCAGCTGCGCCTCGATGTCACGACGGACATAGCGGCTATGAGGATCGACCGCGCCCAGCGCGCCCTCGATCGCAGCGCGCACCAGCGGCGTGTAGCTCACCGAATCGACATGGTTGAGCCGGATGAGGTTCATCACGGCGGAAAACGTCTGCAGCTCCTCGTACGATGCGCGCTGCGCGCGCGCGAGCGCAGGCGTCACTGCGGTCAGGACGAGGATGAACACGGCGCGCCGCACGTCAGTCCTCCATCCGTGTCAGACGCTGCTCCGCATCCGCAATCTCGGCCTGGAACCGGCTCGGCACCGTCGCCAGAAATGTCTCGAGCGACACGCGCGCCTCCTCGGGCCGCCCGGTCTGCTGCTGAATCAGGCCCAGCACGTACCAGGGGCGGGGACTCCGCGGCTGTACCGCGGCGACGCGCTTCAACGTCTCTTCCGCCTCATCCAGCCGGCCCAGGCGTGCCAGCGTGATCCCGACTTCGATGTCCGTGGTGAAATCATCCGGATTCGCTGCGGCCGCTGCCTGTCGCTGCTCCAGCGCCGCCAGCAGATCGCCGCGTGCTTCCGCCATGTCGGCCAGGGCTATGTGCGCCATGTACGCGCCGGCGTCGTGCTCGAGCACTTCCGTGTAGGCCGCCGCCGCCTCGTCCGTGCGGCCCGCCGCGCGCAGCATCGCGGCCAGAACGCTGCGGTACGTGTTCGGCTCCAGCGGCATGTACGTGAGCCGGGACGGATCCTCTTCGTCCTCCGCCCGATGCACCAGCTCGCGCATGTCTGCGATCGCTTCATCGTTCTTGAACACGTGCGCCGCGGCGAGGCCCCGGTACCAGAGCAGCCAGGCCGGCACCCTGCTCACATCCTGCCGCCCCGCCGCCGTCAGGTCCCGCGCCAGGCGCTGCAGGCGGAGGTATGCCGATGCGTAGTCGCCCGTCATGAAATCATCGAACGGACGCATCCACTGGTTGTAGATCGCGGAGAAGTACGGATCCGTTTCCCACAGCACCGATTTCTTCGGCGTCACGGCGGCCAGGATGCGCAGGTCGAGCAGGGGGTTCATCATGAACGCCGCGCGGTAGTTCCGGTCAGACTCGATGACGCGGTCACGCCACTCCACCGGAACACGCTCTTCCAGGGTCTCGTTCCAGAGCCCTTCGCGCCGCGCGAACGGCAGCATGGAGAGCGCCAGGTACGCCAGCGCGAAACGCGGCTCGATCGAGAGAGCATCGCGCAGCTCCATCTCGGCCGCGTCATACTTCTTCTGACTCCAGTAGCCCAGCGCCAGGTTGTAGCGCGCGATCACGTCATTCGGGTCCTTCCGTGACGCCGCCTCCAGCTCCTGCACCGGTACAGGCAGCTTGATGCGCTGCGCATCGAGTCCCTGCGCCGTCCACAGGCACAGCATCAGGGCGAGCACCGCTCTCTTCATCGAGTTTCTCCCGCGTCGGATCATCATGGAATGCGAATGCGCGCGAATACCGCTGCGGCCGGGGAGGGCCGCAGCATGACCGGAGGGCAGGATCCGGCCGGCACAACAAACAAGAGCGCCGCCGGAAATATCC
>DATHVW010000163.1:0-39336 GCA_035461085.1 Longimicrobiales bacterium
GGGCTACATTCGCGACCCGGCGGACATGTGCTTCGTGGCGGCCATGGAAGGCCAGCCGCCGCAGCTGGGCGGCATGGGCGTGCACTACTTCCGTCCCGACCTGCTGGGGATCACCGCCACGGAGCCGCGCGTTGCGGGAACCGGGACACATACGGACTTCACGACACCCGCGCTGCTGCTGTACGAGCCGCAGGCGGATGGCTCACTCGAGCTGATCGCGGTGGAGAATCTCGTATTCGCGGCGGGGTGGACGGCTGAAGGCAACACGGCGGCGCCGTCTTTCCTGGGCAACGAGTATTATCTGATGCATGACAACGCGGAGACGGACCCGGATGAGGCGCATGGGTTCGCGCCGCACTACGAGCTGCACGTCTGGCTGTACCGGGATAATCCGAACGGCACGTTTGCGCAGTTCAATCCGGACGTCACATGCGCCAATCACGGCGCGCACGGAACGCACCCGTGAACATCGTACCCATTGATCGGAGGGGCAGCATGAAGATGCAGCCTGAATCCATGAATGCAGTACAGGGAGCTGCGGTGTTGCAGGATGTCGAGCGCGAGGTCCCGCTCGCGATGAGTGCGGTCGAGTTCCGGCAGGCGGGTCACGAGCTGGTGGACATGATCGCTCAGTTCCTGGAGTCCGTGCCGGAACGGCCCGTCGCACGGAGCAGCTCGCCGGACGCCGTGCGTGCGCTGCTGCGCGCGGGTGAGCGGCTGCCTGAGACCGGGTCGGGTACGGCGGAGCTGCTGCGGTCGGCGGCCGATGTGCTGTTCGATCATTCACTCTTCAACGGGCATCCGCGCTTCTTCGGCTACATCACGTCGTCGCCGGCGCCGATCGGCATGCTGGGCGATCTGCTGGCGGCGGCCGTCAACGCAAACGTGGGCGCGTGGCGGCTGGCGCCGGTGGCGACGGAGATCGAGGCGCAGGCGGTGCGCTGGATTGCCGAGCTGATCGGCTATCCGCAGGACGGCGGCGGGCTGTTCGTGAGCGGCGGCAACATGGCGAACATGGTAGGACTGTTCGCCGCGCGCGCGGCGGCGGCGGGGTGGGACCTGAGGGCGCAGGGTGTGGCGGCCGCGGGTGCGCGACCGCTGCGCGTCTATGCCTCCGTCGAGACTCACACGTGGCTGCAGAAGGCAACGGACCTCGCGGGCATCGGAACGGACGCGGTGCGCTGGATTCCGACCGACGAAGGTCTGCGCATGGACGTTGCCGCGCTGCGCGCGGCGCTGGCACGCGACGTCGAAGCCGGCGACCTGCCGATGATGGTGGTCGGGACGGCCGGCTCCGTCAGCACGGGCGCCGTCGATCCGCTCCCGGAGATCGCGGCGATCTGCCGCGATGCAGGCGTGTGGTTCCACGTCGATGGTGCGTACGGCGCACTCGCTGCCGCCGTGCCGGGGACGCCGGACGATCTGAAGGGGCTCCGGCTCGCGGACTCGGTGGCCGTGGATCCGCACAAGTGGCTGTACGCTCCGCTGGAGGCGGGCTGCGTTCTGGTGCGTGATGCGACTGCACTGCGCAACGCGTTCGCATACCACCCGCCGTACTATCACTTCGGTGAGGAGGCGACGAACTACAGCGAGTACGGTCCGCAGAACTCGCGCGGGTTCCGTGCGCTCAAGGTGTGGCTCGCACTGCGTCGCGCCGGGCGCGAGGGGTACGTCCGCATGATCGGCGATGACATCCGGCTGAGCGAGCGGCTGTGGTCACTGGTGCAGGCCCACCCGGAGCTCGAGCCGTGCACGCAGGGTCTCAGCATCACGACGTTCCGTTTCGTGCCTTCCGATCTGCAGTCGGATTCCGCAGGCGCGGCCGAACGCGCCGCGACGGAAACCTATCTGAACGAGCTGAACGAGGCGCTGCTCGAGCGGATCCAGGGCTCGGGCGCGGTATTCGTGTCGCACGCGATCGTACGCGGTCGCTACGTGCTGCGACCCTGCATCGTCAACTTCAACACGAGGCAGGCGGACATTGATGCGCTTCCGGACATCGTGACGCGCCTGGGCAGGGAAGTGGATGCGGAGCTGCGCTCGCCGCTCCCGGCGGGGCGATCGGCATAATGACGGGGAAGCGGATCGTCCTGTCGAGCTTCGGCTCATTCGGTGATGTCTATCCCTACATCGGGCTGGCGCTCGGCCTGCGCGACCGTGGTCACGCACCCGTCCTCGCGATGCCTGCGTGGTATCGCGAGACGGTGGAGCGCGAAGGCCTGGCGTTTCACGCCGTGCGGCCCGACATCGATCCGTCCGACCGCGAGACCGTGGGCCGGATCATGGACGCGGCAGGGGGCACGGAATACATCGTACGCGACCTCATCCTCGGATCGCTGCGCGACAGCTTCGATGACCTCACCGCGGCGGCGCGCGGTGCAGATCTCATGATCACCCATCCGGTCACGTTCGCGGGACCCATCGTGGCACAGCACGAGCGCCTGCCGTGGGCATCGACCGTGCTGGCGCCGATGTCCTTCTTCTCGAAGCATGACCTGCCGGTCTTCCCGCCCATTCCGTGGGCAAAGCGGCTGGAGCGCATACCCGGCGCGGCGGGTGCGCTGGTCGCGCTGGCGAAACGAATGACGCGGCCGTGGGGCGCACCCGTGCACGCGCTGCGTCGCGAGCTCGGCCTGCCGCCGGGCGGCGACCCGGTGTTCGAGGGACAGCATTCGCCACACCTGGTGCTCGGCCTCTTCTCGCGCGTGCTCGGAACACCACAGACGGACTGGCCCGCAAACGTCACGGTCACCGGCCCGATCCCGTACAACGGTCCGAGAGGCGGGGCGCCGCTCTCCACGCGGCTGACCGATTTCCTGAACGCCGGCGATCCGCCCGTCGTGTTCACACTGGGCAGCTCAGCGGTCGGTGCGGCCGGCAGTTTCTATCACGAGAGCGTGGAGGCAGTGCGTCGGCTGGGCGTACGTGCAGTGCTGCTGGTCGGACCACACGCGGAGAACCGCCCGGAGGGTGTCCTGCCCGACGGCGTACTGCTCGAGGAGTTCGCGCCCCACGCGGGGCTGTTCCCGCGCGCGTCCGTCGTGGTGCACCAGGGCGGTGCGGGCACGGTTCACCAGGGGCTGCTGTCCGGCAGGCCGACACTCGTCGTACCGTTTGCGCATGACCAGCCGGACAACGCCTGGCGCGTGGAGCGACTGGGCGTGTCACGCACGATCCGGCCGAAGCACTACACCGCGCGCGCAGTGGAGCGGACGCTCGACCTGCTGCTCAGTGAGGATGCCTTTGCGGCGCGCGCCGCCGAGGTGGCGCGGGTGGTGAACGCCGAGGACGGAGTCGCGAGCGCATGCGACGCCATCGAGCGGCTCATCAACGAATGATCAGCCTGCCAGCGGGAGTCGGACGGAGAACGTGCAACCGGCATCCTGCTCGTTGTCCACATCGATGTCGCCACCCATCTGACGGATCAGCTCGCGCGAGATGGCCAGGCCGAGGCCCAGGCCCTCCGGCGCGTCAGCCTCCGCTGTCGGCAGCCGGTAGTACGGCCTGAAGATCGCCTGCAGCTTTTCGACGGGAATACCCGGACCGGTATCCGTCACCGTGATGATGGCGGACGTGTCGTCACCATCTGCGACGGTGGACACGCCGACCGCGACGTGCCCGCCGGCCGGCGTGTACTTGATGGCATTGCTCAACAGGTTGACGAGAACCTGGCGCACCCGGTTGGCGTCGGCCTCGATCGTGAGATCCGTGCTCTCATCCACGTCGAGGTGCAGGTCCTTCGCCGACGCGCTCGGCTGCACCATCTGTACGGCCTCCGCGATCACCGACGCCGTGTGCATGGGCCCGGTACGAATGCGGACAACGCCGGCACTCAGACGTGTCATCTCCAGCACGTTCTCCAGCACGGCGAGCAGGTGGCGGCCGCTGAGGCGGATCCGGCCCAGCGCCTCGCGTTGGCGATCGGAGATGGGACCGAAGATCTCCATCTCGATCAGCTCGGCATACGAATCAATCGCGTTCAGCGGCGACCGCAGGTCATGCGACAGCGTGGCGAGCGCGCGCTCATTCGCCTCCTCCGCCTCCCCCGCGCCCGTGACGGCACGCGTGCGGCTTTCCCGCTCGCGTCGCACTTCCTCCTGCAGCCGCGCGTTCTCCAGTGCCACCGCGACCTGGTCCGCCACCGCCGACAGCAGCCATTCGTCCTCTTCCGTGCAGGGCAGCCCTTCATTGCGAACCACTGCGAGCAGGCCCGTCACGCGGCCATGCACCACCAGCGGTACGCCGAGAAAACATTCCGGCGGCGATGCGCCGAGCAGGCCCTGCAGCCGCCGGATCAGCGTTTCATCCAGCGGCTCGCGGAAACGGTCGAGGTCGGTATACTGCACGCCCAGCGATGCGCGCACCTGCAGCAGGCCGTCGTCATTCGCCAGCATGAGCAGTGCACGCTCCGTCTCCAGAAGCTCGGCTGCGCGATCCGTCGCCAGCCGCAGGACATCATCGATCTCGAGCGTGTACGTCAGTGCCCGGCTGATCTCCGTGAGCTTGCGGAACTGCTCGAACCGACGATCCGGCGACGATCCGACCGACGATGCCATCATTCGAGCACCCTGACGCCCTCGGCCGAAATGTCAACCTCGCGCACGCGCGGATCATGCGTGCTGCCGCGCGTCTTCAGCACGCGCAGCTTGCGATGCGTGCGCTCGTCCTCGATCCGCATCTCGAGCAGCAGGATGTTGTCGGACAGATGACTGAACGGCGCGTCGATCGCGTAGCCGCCCGTGATGCCCGGCCGCGCCGTCTCGAACGTGAATACTGCCGTCACGCCGGCCACCGCAAAATGCTGCGAGAGCGCGTACAGATAGTCGTGCAGCCGGCGTGCATCCTGAGCCGCGGTCACGAGATCGCCCACCCCATCCATCACGATGCGCTTCACGCCCTTCGTGCGCACCAGACGGAACATTTCATCCACCAGACTGTCGATCTGCAGCTCGACCGGCGAGTGATACAGAAGATGGAGGTCCGGGTCTGCCGGATCAGCACCGAACCCCTGAATCAGGTAGCACAGCTGCGTCGGGTTCTCCTCCAGATGGACGTACAATCCGGGCTCGCCGAGGCGCAGACCTTCCAGCACGAACTGCAGGCCGATCGTCGTCTTGCCGGCACCCGTCGGCCCGCCGAGCAGCGTGGTCGTTCCCGTCCACAGTCCGCCGCCCACCATCTGGTCGAGACCCGCGACGCCCGTTGACGCACGCTCCCGCACGATCGTGTAGTCCGGTGGCGTTCGCGGCGTCACCAGCCGGCGGTAGATTCTCACTCCACCCGATGTCAGTCGCAGCGCGTGCCGGCCCTCGCGATAGCTGCTGCCGCGCAGCTTGCGCACGCGGAAGAACCGGTCATCCCGCATCCCCGACTCGTGCCGCAACAGCTCCACGATGCCATCGGCAACCACGAACTCCGGCAGCACCGCCATCTGCTCCTGCGAATATTCACCCACCAGGAACGTGGTCGTCTCGTAGGCCGTCAGAAGGCCCGCCAGGTCATGCACGACCCGCCGCATCTCGGCAATGGACGGCGAGATGTCGTGCAACGCCTTGAACGAATCGATCACGATGATCTTCGGTTTCAACGCCTTGATCCGCTCCTTGACCTTGCGGACCAGCGCACTGATTCCCTCATCGGCCAGCTCGTTGCCGACTTCGTCGTAGATCACGTCCGTGCCCAGCTTCGCCTCATCGAAGAAATCGAAGCCCTGCAGATACTTCACGACCTTCGGCAGCGGCTCCGACAGCGTCGTGAGATACAGGATCGGTCTGTCTCCGCCCGCGTTGTGAAACACCAGCTGCTGCGCGAACAGCGTCTTGCCCGTTCCCGGCTCGCCCATGATCATGTTTATCGAGTTCACCGGGAACCCACCCCCCAGGATCCGGTCCGCCGAGGCACTGCCCGTGCTGATGCGCGGGAGCTCCGAGCCCCACACCGGGACGCCGCTCTCCATGTCCGACCGCTCGCTCATGCGCCCTCCACCGGGACGGACTCCCCATGCTTCGCGATCAGCTCACGCACCGTATCCACCAGTCGCCGCTCCGCCAGAGGCTTCATCAGAAACGCATCCGCGCCCGCCTCGCGCGCACGCGTGGAGGCCGCCAGAATGCTGAAGATCAGGACCATGATGTCCGCCGTTTGGGGGTCGTTCTTCAGCTCACGGCACAACGCCAGCCCGTCCAGCTTCGGCACCAGCACCTCCGTGATCACCAGCTCAGGTCGCAGCTGACGCGCGCGCTCCAGTGCCGAAGTGCCATCTTCCGTGAACTCGACGGCGTACCCCGCCTCGTTCAGGAAGAATGCCTCCAGTTCGCGCACATGCGGATCCCGCTCGACCACCAGGATGATCGCACGGCCTTCCGAGCTGCTCTGCCTGTCAGTCATTCAGCAACATGCCTACAGAGTCCGCGCTGCCGTGGCTTCTGGACCGGTCGCTGAGCAAGAACGCAGCCAGCGCGACGGATCAGTGAAAGTTGATGGGAGGAGGGCATGCGGCACCGCCGGGGGGCGGTGCCGCGGTGGTTGGGCGCCGTGATTCTCAGTCGTCGATCACGAACGTGACCATCATGTTGACCTGGTACTCCGAGGGGCGGCCATTCTCGACCCGGACGTACTGCTCCTTGACCCATGCGCTCTTGATGTTGCGGATGGTCTTGCCGGCACGCTGGATGCCCTGCTCGATAGCGTCTTCGAAGCTCTTGGTGGAGGTGGAGCTGATTTCGGACACCTTGGCGACGGACATGGTCAGCCTCCTGAGGAGAGAGGTGGGTAATCGAATGAGGGGGCAATGTAGCGCGCGAGGCGAGAACTTCCCAATTTGACCGGATGCCTGAACATCTGATCGAAGGATTGCGGCGATTTCGCCGCGAAGTGTTTCCACGCTACCGGGAGCACTACGAGGAGCTGGTGCGCAAGGGGCAGAGCCCGTCGACACTGTTCATCGGGTGTGCCGACTCGCGCGTCGTGCCGGAGCTGTTCACGGGGGTGGATCCGGGAGAGCTGTTCCACGTGCGGAACGTGGGCGCGTTCGTGCCGCCATTCGAGTCCGACTACGGATACCACGGCACGTCGGCGGCGATCGAGTTCGCGTCGCTGGTGCTGCGGGTGGACAACGTGGTGGTGTGCGGCCATACGCACTGCGGGGCGATCCGGGCGCTGTACGACGCGCCCACGGCGCAGACTCCGCACATCGAGCGGTGGCTGGAGCTGGCGCACGAAGCGCGGGTGGAGGGCCCGGTGGACGAGGCGCTGCTGCGGCGGACGGAACAGCGGTCGATCGCGCTGCAACTGCAGCGGCTGCTGACGTATCCGGACCTGCGGAGTCGGGTGGAGGACGGAACGATCTCGCTGCACGGGTGGCACTACATCATAGAGGAAGGCACGATCGACATCCTGGACGTGGAGCGGGGTGAGTTCGTACGCATGACGGCATGACCGCGGCCGCAGTCGCGGCGGACTTGCCGGAACCCGAGCCCCTCGATCGCCGACAGATCCTGGTCATATTCAGCGGCCTGCTGCTCGCGATGCTGCTGGCGGCGCTGGACAGCACGATCGTGGCGACGGCGCTGCCGACGATCGTGGGGGAGCTGGGCGGGCTGGAGCGTCTGGCGTGGGTGGTGACGGCGTACCTGCTGGCGCAGACGGTCGTGACTCCGCTGTACGGGAAGCTGGGCGACCTGTACGGCCGGAAGGTGGTGCTGCAGTCCGGGATCGTGATCTTCCTGCTCGGCTCCGTGCTGTGCGGCCTGAGCGGCAGCATGGGGCAGCTGATTCTGTTCCGCTTCATCCAGGGGATGGGCGGCGGCGGTCTGATGGTGACGACGCAGGCGGTGGTGGGCGACATCGTGCCGCCGCGCGACCGCGGCCGCTACCAGGGCATCTTCGGCGCCGTGTTCGGCGTCTCGAGTATCGCGGGCCCGCTGCTGGGCGGGTATTTCACGACCGAGTGGTCGTGGCGCTGGATCTTCTACATCAATCTGCCGCTGGGCCTGCTCGCTCTCGTCGTGATCGCTGCGACGCTGCCGCGACGCACGGTCCTCGTGCGCCACGCGATCGATTATCTGGGCACCGGTCTGCTCGCGCTCGCGCTCAGCTCGCTCGTGCTGTTCAGCGACCTCGGCGGCATCTCCCTGCCGTGGACATCGCCGCCGATGATCGCGCTTGGAGTGCTGGCTGCGGTGATGCTGCTCGCATTCGTGATGGTGGAGCGGCGTGCGGCGGAGCCGGTACTGCCGCTCACGCTGTTTGCGAACCGCACGTTCACGCTGACGGCCGTGATCGGCCTGATCGTCGGCTTCGCGCTGTTCGGCTCCGTGACGTACATCCCGCTGTTCCTGCAGGTGGTCAACGGCGCGACGCCGACCGGATCCGGCCTGCAGATGCTGCCGATGATGGGCGGCATGCTGCTCACATCGATCATGTCCGGCCAGCTGATCAGTCGCTGGGGCCGGTACCGGATCTTTCCGATCGCCGGTACGGCCGTCATGGCGCTCGGCCTGTTCCTGCTGTCACGCATGCATGCGGGCACGACCGTGCTGGAGGCGTCGCTCTACATGCTCGTCCTCGGGCTGGGTCTGGGCAACGTGATGCAGGTGCTGGTGATTGCGGTGCAGAATGCAGTCGATTACCGCGACCTCGGCGTGGCGACCTCGGGCGCGACCCTGTTCCGCCTCATCGGCGGCTCGCTCGGCACGGCGGTGTTCGGCGCCATTTTCGCCAGTCGCCTGACGATGTACCTGCAGTCGCACGTCGGCGCGGGTGTCGAGCTGCCGACGGCGGGTCTGAGCCCGCAGGTGCTGGCCGACATGGCGCCTGCAATGCGGTCGCTGTACGTCGAGGCGTTCGCGTCGGCGCTCAGTGTCGTCTTCCTGAGCGCGACGGTCGTGGCGGGGATCGGGTTCCTGCTGACCTGGCTCGTGCCGGAGCTGCCGCTGCGACACACGATCGCTGCGGTAGCAAAGGACATCGGGCGCGAGGCGGAGGAGCTGTTTCCCATGCCGACGGACGCGAGCTCGGTGGACCGGCTGGAGCGCTCGCTGTCCCTCATCGCATCGCACGATACGCGGCGCGAGTACATCGAGCGCGTCGTCGCGAAGGCCGGCCTCGACCTGGCCCCGCTCACCGCGTGGCTGCTCGTGCGCCTCGGCGACGATCCCGGCCATGCCATGGACGATCTCTCGCGCAGCCACGAGATCCGGCCCGAACGGCTGCACGCCGCCCTCGACGATCTTCAGGCGCGCGGCCTGATCACAGGTGGGATTGACGGCGACCTGCATCAGCTGACCGGCGCCGGCTGCGCCGCACTCGATGCGCTCGGCCGCGCACGCCGCGCGCACCTCGCCGAAACGATGGCCGACTGGGGACCGCAGAAGCGCGGCGAGATGGCCGCGGCCGTCGCCCGGCTGTCGAAGCGGCTTGTGCCCGACGCACCGCCGGCCGCGGGAGGAGCCGGACCGGAGGAGGCGCGGATCTGACGCGCTGTCATCAAACATGCATCGCGCGTCAGCCATGGAGACGCGCATTCTGACACGCAGCAGCATCGTCGGCGTCCAGCCGATTTAACAATCACGCAGCCGACCCCGTCCGATGAGCAGGACTCATCGCACACGGGAGACACTGTGGTATACATGCCGACCCGCGCCGTAATGCTCATCCTCGTCCTCACCCTGACCCTCGATGCCCTCGCCGCACCTCCCGCACTCGCCCAGGAGCAGCCAGTCCTGCCGCGCGGCACGGCCGTCATTCTCGCAACGGTGGTTGCCGGTGACACGGGTGAGCCCGTCGCGAACGCGACCGCGGAGCTCTGGTCGGCGGCGGACTCGATGCGCCTGTCGGAGACTCTCACGAATTCCGAGGGCGTGTTCCGGTTCGCGCAGCTGAGGGAGGGTGTCTACTACGTCCGGTTCGTGAGTGTCGGGTACGGCGAGGTTTTCACGCAGCAGTTCGAGCTGGCCGACGATGAGACGCGCAACCTCGGGACGCTGCGCCTGCCCGTGGATGCGCTGGCGCTGGATCCGATCGAGGTTTCGGCCGAGCGAACGGCCGTGACGTTCGAGGCCGATCGCACGTCGTACAATCTCGGCGTCATGGGCGCGGAGGGCCGCTCGGTCACGGAGACATTCCAGTCGATATCGGAGCTGGAGGTCGACATCGACGGCCGGCTCACACTGCGCGGCAACGCACCCGCCATCTACATCAACGGCCGTCCTGCGCCGATGTCGGGCGAGGCACTGACAATATTCCTGGAGCAGTTCCCCGCCGACTATCTCCAGAAGATCGAAGTGCTCGACAATCCCTCAGCGCGCTACGGCGCGGAGGGCAGCGGGGGCATCGTCAACCTCGTCATGAAGGAAGGCGTCGAGCTGGGTCTCAGCGGGAGCGCCTTCGCGAACGCAGGCACGCGCGGCCAGTACGGCGCCGGCGCGCGCGGCACACTGCAGCGAGGCGACTGGACGTTCAACGGCGGCACGTTCCTGCGGCTGTCGGACAACGAGAGCACGAATTTCGATCTCCGTCAGAACCTGATTGCGGATCCCGCATTCCTGCGACAGGACAGCCGGTCCGATCGGTCGGGTCTGTCCGGCAACGTCGACTTCGAAACGCGTTACCAGGCGAGCGAGCGCATGCGCGTGTATGCCGAAGCGGGGTTCCGGAGCTCCGGCAATGAATCGGATCGCTTCAACACGACGACGCACCTGGATGAGTCGGAGAGTCCGATCCTGGTTTACGATCGCACATCGACAGCCGACTCGCGCAGCCTCTCGGCGGATATCTCCACGGGCTTCGATTACGAGTGGGAGCGACGCGAGCACGAGCTGCAGTTCGAGCTGCAGCTGCAGACGGGTCGCCAGCGCGGTGACAGCCGCGAGGAGATCACTGCCGATGGCGCGTTCGACGGCGACGCACTCCTGCCCGCCGAGCTGACGCTGGAAGATGAAGAGGAGCTCGAGAGGGAGCTGTCGATCGAGATCGACTACACGCGGCCGCTCGGCGAAGCCATGAGCCTCGAGGTGGGCTACGATGTCAGCCTCGAGGACAGCGACAGCGACCGGCTGATACGCTTCATCGACGATCCCGACAACGTTCCCGGCGGCCGGCTCACTGATCGCGGCTTCGATCAGCGCCAGACCACCAACTCGCTCTACACGACCGTGCAGCGACAGTTCGGCGAGTTCGGCGTGCAGCTCGGACTGCGTGCCGAACATCTCGACATGAGCTTCGAGATCCCCACCGGCGACGAGTTCCGCCGCGATTACTTCGATCTGTTCCCCAGCGCGAATCTGTCGTACCGCTTCGATCAGTCGAAGCAGGTCCGCGTCTCCTACTCACGCCGCATCGGCCGGCCCGGCGCGTCCGTTCTCAACCCCGTCGATCTCTCGACGGATCCGCTGAATCGCCGGATCGGCAACCCGGACATCGAGCCGCAGTACACGCACTCCGTATCGCTCAATGCGAGCTGGTCCGGATCGGCCGGCAATCTGCGCCTGTCCCCCTATTATCAGAAGACGACCAACGACTGGGCCGCCATCACGACCGTGGATGATCAGGGCATCTCCACGCGTACGTATCAGAATCTCGCGTCGCAGGAGAGCTACGGCGCGTCACTGACGTACTCGATGCGACAGCGCGATGGGTGGGGCGGTCATGTAAGCATCAGCGGGCGCAAGCTGAACCGCGACGCCAGCAACCTCGGCCAGCGTTACTCCGGCAGCTCGTTCCGGTGGTCGTCACGCGCCAATGTCAGCGCGCGCGTCACCGGCGCGCTCAGCGCCCAGGGCAACTTCTCCTATTCCCCGCCCGAGGATCTGCCGCAGGGCCGCTCCGACGCCCGTTACACCGGCGATCTGGGGCTGCGCTACCAGTTCCTGGATAAACGCGCATCGATCCGGCTGTCGCTCACCGACCCGTTCGGCTTGCGTGAGACATCCAGCCGGATGGCCGATGTCAGCTACATCCAGATCGGGCGGAGCCGCGAAAGCACCCGCAGTGCGCAGATAAACTTCTCGTATTCGCTGGGGGGCGGCGGCAGAATGCGCGGCGGACCGCGCCGTTAGCACCCGGACCCGGCTTCACTTTACGTTTTTGCCCGGTCCAGCCATGGGATGTCCACAGGTTTCGCCGGCGAAGCGGTCGTTATCCACTTTGGACTTCTGGCGCCTGTAGCAAAACCCATGGCCGGAGGGGACGTTTTCGTAAAGTGAAGCCGGGTCCGGGGGATGTTGACAGCGACGGTGTGCGGGGGGAGTTTGACGGCAATGCCGCACGACGGCATTGTGGTTCGTGCTCCCTTCTGCATTGTGGAATTCATGCGCTCTGTCATGCGTGCCGCCGCCGCGGTGATCCTTCCATTGCTCACGGCCGGCTGGGCGGCCGGTGTTCATGGCGCCGACCACGACGCACGACGTTTCGACCCCGCGGTCATGAGGCTCGACGTCGCGTCCGCGGCAGCCGATACGGTCGGTCTGCGGCGCGCGCTCGAGCGGCTCACGTCATCGTTCGCGGGGGTCGTGGGCATCAGCGTGCGCAACCTCGCGACCGGTGAGCAGCTGTCGATCCGCGGAGGCGAGAAATATCCGTCCGCATCGCTGATCAAGGTGCCGATCCTGGTCACGCTCATGGACGAGGTGGAGCGCGGCCGGATGGAGCTGGGCGAGCGATCGACGATGATTGCGCGCGACCGGGTCGGCGGGTCGGGCATCCTCAAGCACTTGGCCTCGGGCGCGGCCCTCAGCCTGGAGGATCTCGCCTGGCTGATGATCACGCTGTCGGACAACACCGCGACGAATCTGCTGCTCGACAAGCTCGACATCGCGACGGTCGGCACGAAGATGGAGGCGCTCGGGCTGCCGGAGAGCAAGGTCCACTCGAAGTCGTTCCGCCGGCAGACATCGATTGCGATGGATTCCTCGGCGCTGTATGGCCTGGGCGTGGCGACGCCGGACGAGATGGTCGCGCTGTTCGCGATGCTGCACGAAGGCCGTGCCGTGTCGCCGGCGCTCGACTCGCTCGCGCTGCGCATGCTGCTCGCCAACCAGGATGGCAACATGATGGTGCGGTGGCTGCCCGGCGGCACGCGTGTCGCCCACAAGACGGGCTCCGTGGACGAAGCGCGCAATGACTGCGGCATCATGTACTCTCCGGCCGCGCCGCTGGCGCTGTGCGTCATGACGCGCGAGAACGCGGAGACGTCTTACGCGGTGGACAGTCCGCCTCATCTGCTGATCGCGGGCATCGCACGCGAGGTGTTCCGCCATTACAACCCGGCCGTGCCGCTGCCCGACCTGCCGGCGATATAGGCCGTGCGCGAGCGGATCCTCCAGCTCGAGCGGACGGCCCGTCCCCTCGATCCCGGCACCACGCGAAGGCGGCATCTGCGCAGTGCAGCCGTGGCCGCCACCGAGCGGTTCCTGCGCCGGATCGGAACGGCGCGAGCGTACGTGGAGACCGACGACGCAGGGCTGCGACTGCTGGAGACACCCATCTCCGAGCACGGAATTCCACTTCGCGATGCGATCGAAATCCTCGAGCACGACGTCGTGCGTCCCGGCGGCAATCCTGCTTCGGGCGGTTACCTCGCGTACATCCCCGGCGGCGGCATCTATCACAGCGCGCTCGGTGATTTCATTGCCGCCGCCACCAACAAGTACGCGGGTGTGTTCTTCGCCGGACCGGGCGCGGTGCGGATGGAGAACCTGCTCATCCGGTGGACGGCGGACCTGGTCGGTTATCCCGCCGGTGCGGGCGGTAACATTTCGTCCGGCGGAAGCATTGCGAATCTGACCGCAATCGCGACTGCACGTGATGCGCACGGTCTCAGGGGTGCGGACTATGCGCGCGCGGTCGTGTATCTGACTGCGCAGGCGCACCACAGCATCGACAAGGCCCTGCGCATTGCGGGCATGGCTGAAGTGCAGGTACGCCATATTGCGATGGACGAACGGTATCGCATGCGTGCCGACGCACTGGCGGATGCAGTCGCGCGCGATCGCGCTGACGGTCTCGTGCCCTGGCTGATCATTGCGGCGGCGGGTACGACGGACACGGGAGCGGTCGATCCGCTCGATGCGATCGCCGACATTGCGGCGCGCGAGCGCTGCTGGTTCCACGTGGATGCGGCGTACGGCGGGTTCTTCCTGCTCACGGATCATGGTCGTGCGCTGATGCGCGGCATCGAGCGCTCGGACTCGGTGATCCTCGACCCGCACAAGGGCATGTTCCTGCCGTACGGATCGGGGATCGTCATCGTGCGCGATGGCGCGGCGCTCGCACACACGCACAGCTATACGGGCGCATACATGCAGGACGCACTGCGTGCACCCAGCGAGGTATCGCCGGCGGACGTCTCGCCGGAGCTCACCAAGCATTTTCGCGCGCTGCGCATGTGGCTGCCGCTGGTGCTGCTGGGCACGAAGCCGTTCCGGGCGGCGCTCGATGAGAAGCTCCTGCTCGCGCGCTACTTCCGCATGGAGATCGCGCGGCACGGCTTCGAGGTCGGACCGGAGCCGGACCTGTCGGTGGTCACCTATCGCTGGGCGCCCGACGACATGAGTCTCGGGGAGGCGAACCTGAAGAACCAGCAGATCGTCGATGGCGTGAGAAGGGACGGCCGGGTGTTCCTGTCCTCGACCATGCTGGACGACCGGTTCACGCTGCGGCTCGCGGTGCTGGCGTTCAGGACGCACCTGCGCACGATCGACCTGGCGATCAGAGTGCTGCGGGAGCAGGTCTGATCGAAAACCGGGCCAGCGCTCGCATTGTTCACCACGGGAGCAGCCATGATCCGCCACATCCGGTCCCGCACCTGCAGGCAGCTCCGCTGCATGGCCGCCATCGCGGCCGCGGTTCTCGTTGCGGGCTGCGCGACGGCAGCACGGGCGCCGGTGCCAGCGATGCCGCCCGCTGTCGAGCGCACGGCGGACGCGGCTTCACGGCAGCAGTCCGCCGCCGCAGCATACGCGCCGGAGCTGCCTCCCGGGGTCATTCCGCACTCGGTGTGGGAAGCGTCGCCGCCGCTCGGTCATGCCGCAGACGCGACGCGTCGCAACCTCCGCCCCGGTGATCGTCTCGCCTTCCGTGACGTGAGCGTGACGGTGCTCGCGACGGAGGCCGACACCATTCCCGGTGGGAGCACGGTGGACATCGCACGGTTGCGGCTCGCGCGCGGCGAGGTACAGGAAGAGCGGGAGGTCATCGAAGGGCAGGCCTTCAACTGGCATGGTTATCATATTGCCGTCGTCGCCGTTTACGGTCAGGGTGAGCTCGGCGCCGGAATGACCGCGATCGAAGTGGCGACCGTGGAGTCACTGCCGCGGGAGGTCGCCGCCGCCACGACCGCGGGCGGTGCGGACCTGCGGCTGCGCATTCCGCACGAGATCACGCACGTCACGCTGCATCACACGGGCAGTGTGCAGCCGCTGCGGCCGGAGGACGATCCGGTGCAGAAGCTGCGCGGGCTGCAGTCATGGGGCGCGAGTGACCGCAACTGGTGGGACGTGCCGTATCATTTCCTGATCGACCTCGACGGCCGCGTATACGAGGGGCGGGACTGGCGCTACATGGGCGAGACGAACACGTCGTACGACCCGCACGGGCACTTCCTCATCAGTGTCATTGGCAATTACGGTCTGCAGGAGGAGACGCCTGCGCAGGTCGAGGCGATAGCGGACCTGATGGCCTGGGCGATCGCGCGATTCGATCTGCCGCTCGATCGCATCGGCGGACACTACGACTACGCGGATACGACGTGTCCCGGCGAGCACCTGAAACAGTATCTCGAAGATGGCTCGCTGCGGCGGATGGTGGAGAGGCGTCTTGCAGCCCGGGGGACGCAGTGACATTCGCGTTGGCCTATGGAAGGCGCGTGCGCACCGCTGCGCTCTGTCTGCTCCCGGCACTCCACATTGCGTGCGGCAGCGATTCGCCGAGCCAGCCGTCGGACCACTCCCCCGCCGCGCTCGAGATCGCGAGTGGCAACGACCAGGTTGCCGTAGTTGCCACGAGTACGGATACGCGACCGACCATACGGGTCACCGACGATTCCGGTGCGGGTGTGGTGAACATCCGGGTGACGTTCGCGGTCACGACGGGCGGGGGCTGGGTAACCGATGCGACGGTCACGACCGACGCGGCGGGCTACGCCGCAACCACGTGGTATCTGGGGCCGGCTCCCGCATCCGCGCAGACGCTGCGCGCGAACGCCGCCGGGTTCTCGGCAGATTTCTCCGCCACCGCTGCTCCGCTGGTCGAAGGAGCCCGATATACCGGGGTCAATTCATATGTGGAATTCATCGCCGGCGACCTGCCTCTCATCATCAGCGCACCACATGGCGGCACGCTCCAGCCGTCGTCGATTCCCGATCGCAGCGCCGCCGGAGCAACGCTCATCCGCGATGCGGATACCGACGACCTGGCGCTGGCAATGGAGGCAGCCTTCGCGGCGCGCGGTGGCGGCACGCCGCACATCGCGGTGATGCACCTGCACCGTGCGAAGCTGGATGCCAACCGCGAGATCGGTGAGGGCGCGGAAGGAAACCGTGCGGCGGAGCACGCGTGGCGCGAGTACCACGGCTTCATCGAGGCTGCGCGGCATCACGTGGTAGCGGGTCACGACCGCGGTCTCTACATCGACCTGCACGGGCATGGCCATGACGTGCAGCGACTGGAGCTCGGATATCTGCTCACGTCCGCGCATCTCGCCGGTGATGACGCGTCACTGAACGCTGCGTCGATCGTGCAGCGCAGCTCCATCAGGACGCTCGCGGAGTCCTCGGTTGCAACGCATGCGGAGCTGCTGCGCGGACCGGCCAGTCTCGGCACCATGCTGGAGGCGCAGGGATATCCGGCCGTGCCGAGCTCCGCGCAGCCGCATCCAGGAGAGGCTCCCTATTTCACCGGCGGATACAGCACGGCACGGCACGGCTCGCGCGATGGCGGTGCGATCGACGCAGTCCAGATCGAGGCGAACCGTGTGGGCGTGCGTGATACCGAGCCCAGCCGCCAGGCGTTCGCGGCTGCGCTGGCGCTGGTGGTGGAGTCGTGGCTCGACATGCACTACGCCATGGCACTCGCCCGCTGAGCCGTTACCGGCGCGACAGCACCCTTCCATGCAGCGTTTCACTGAACGCGCCGTCATCGATAGCGAAGCGGCCGTTCACGATGACGTGCACCATGCCTTCGGCGAGCTGGTGCGGGTCCTGGTAGGTAGCCGTATCGCGGACGCGGGCCAGGTCGAACACGATGATGTCTGCATACGCGCCCTCCCGCAGCATCCCGCGGTCGCGGACATTCATCACCACGGCCGGCAGTGATGTCATCGAGCGGACAGCCTGCTCGAGTCCAACGACACTCCGCTCGAGCACGTACGTGCGCAGCTTGCGCGGAAATGTGCCGTAGGCGCGCGGGTGCGGGACGCCGCTGCCCATGTCGACCAGTCCGCCATCGGACGCGGTCATGGTCCAGGGCTGACGCATGAGCAGCTCGATGTCGTCATCGTCCATGTTGAACGACACGATGCTGGGGCTGCTGCGCTCGATCATGGCGATCGCGGCATCGACGGGCTCGAGACCCTGCTGTTCCGCATACACGGCCAGCGTGGAGCCTTCGACCGAGTGGTCGGTCCACGAAGCGAACTGGATGCGGCCGGCGCCGCCGCGGCGGTCGAGGTTATCGAGCATCTCGGCACGGATGCGGGCACGTGCGTCGTTGTTGGCCAGGCGCGCGCGCAGTGAGTCGCCGCCGCCTGCCTGCGCCCAGCGCGGCAGCAGGGCCGCGGCGAGGCTGGTCGAAGACGCCTCGTAGGGGTACTGATCGGCGTAAACCTCGACACCTTCGTCGCGCGCGCGTTCGATGCGCTTCACCAGCGCGCCGGCGAAGCCCCAGACACGCGGGCCGAGGGCCTTGATGTGCGTGACGATGCCGGGGAGACCGGCCTCGCGTGCGACGGTGATCACCTCATCGACCGCAGCCACGACCCCGATGGTGTAGTCCGCCTCATCGCGGATGTGGCTGGAATAGACGCCACCGTGCTCGGCGGCAATGCGGGCGAGCTCGATCAGCTCGTCCGTCTTCGCGAAGCTGCCGGGCGCGTAGTACGGTCCGCTCGACAGGCCGAACGCGCCGGCCGCCATGCCATCGCGGACGAGCGTCTGCATGCGCGCCATCTCTGCAGCGGTCGGCGCACGGTCATCGGAGCCCAGCACGGCACCACGCACGGATCCGTGCGGAACCATCTGTGCCACGTTGACGCCCAGGCCGTGGCGCATCAACGCAGCGCGTTGCTCGACCATGTCCACCGGCCCGCCGCCGTCCGGATTCACGAATACCGTCGTCACGCCCTGGGCGAGCAGTGGTTGTGCAGAGCTGGTTGTTTCACGCGCCAGCCCGCCGCCTGCGTGCGAATGCGCGTCAATGAACCCCGGCGTCACGTACAGCCCGGCGGCATCGATGACGCGCGTCGCGGTCGCGCCCGTCAGGTCGCCAAAGGCGACGATGCGGTCGCCACTGACACCGACGTCCGCGTAGTACCAGGGGTTGCCGGTGCCGTCGATGACACGGCCACCGCGAATCAGAACATCGTACTGCGCGGACAGGGGAGCTGCCACGGCCAGCATGGCGAGCATCAGCAGGGAGGCGCGGCTACGTCGCATTCCAGGACTCCTCATGTCAGAAGAAACGAGGGCCCCTCCCGGCGCGCTGCCGAGAGAGGCCCCGCTCACAACCCTGTTGCCCGTTCAGCAGCGGGGCAGGTTCACCGGGCAGCGGTGATACTGTGGGGCGGGCGCGGCTCCCTGTCCACCCACACCGCCGAACGTATAGAGCGGCAGCCCGAGGTTCTCGATCTCGATGCCGCTCACCGGGAAGTGCAGCAGCGTGCCCTCCATGAGACGGTTCAGGCCGCGTGCGTCCCACCACATGATGGTGCCTTCGATGCCCATGTTCTCGAGATTACGCTCGTGCATCAGCGCATCCCACAGGCTTCCGCACTCGCCCGTCACCTTCCGCGGCACGCAGGCCGCATCGTCGGGCGGCCCGTCCACCGTGACCGGCGGCAGCTGACCGTTGGCCACGCGGGTCGCGTTGATGAGCGGCACGGCTTCCGCCGCGCGGTTGAGACGGATCAGGGCCTCGGCCTTGAGCAGGTCCATCTCGGTGCGGCTGATCGTGACCTGCGGGCCGGTGAACCAGCTGTCGCCGAGACCGAAGCGGTGCCAGTAGTAGTGCGACCAGCGGTACGTCCCGCGCGACGCGGGCCAGATGTTGTCAGCGGCATAGCCGAAATACAGCCCTTCAGCGTTGGGTCCGGCGGCGCCATGGATGCGACGGTCGGGAGTCGCGATCCGGAACGGCATCCGGTCCTCCGATGCCGCCTGGAACCACGCCTGGAACGCCCCCGACGTATCGGCCGGCCCGATAGCCATGTAATCCGGCCTGACGTGGTCGGACTTGCGCGCGCGGACGCGTGCGTAGAGGCGCCGCATGTTGCTCTCCCAGACGTCCAGCAGCCCTTCGGGTGCGAAGTCGGACGTGATGCCGGCATCGATGCGCCGGAGCACCTCGTTCCAGTCCACGGCCTCACGTTCCTCCCAGGTGCGCGGCTCGTACGCGAGCAGGCGGGCGGCATAGGAGTTGATGACGCGGACCAGGTCATCGTCGGTGAGGGCGAGGCCGTTGATCCAGTCGGGGGTCGGCGGCGTCGTGAACGAGTTTGCCTCCGCAATGGCAATCGCCTCATCGAGGATGATGAGCGCAGAGTCGATGACCTCCGCATACGGCTGGAATGCCGTCGGATCCATCTGCTCGAGGTCCGTGGTCTCATCGACAATGAGTGCCTGGTCGTAGTACAACCCCAGGTAGCCGAGCGTGATGCCCTGCACGAACTTCGCGAACGCGCGGGCGCGCGGCGTCTCGTCCGCACCCTGGCTCCCCGTCGTGATCGCAAGACCGTCATCGATCGCGCCGAGCGCGTCGTTGACGTTGGACAGCACCGGATAGAGCCGGCTCCACGGCGCGCGGCCGACGAAGCCGCGCGTGTTGAGCGGGCTCGCGTCGAAGATCGAACGCGGCTCTGTCGTGACGTCGTGCACACCGAAATCGAAGAAGCCGCCGGTCAGATTGTCCGCCATGGCGGACGTCGGCAGGCCGGGGTTCGTCTGCTGCGCGTTGTCGAAGTACTGCTGATACGACGTCGAGATCAGCGTCTGGACGTCCTGCGGATTCGACAGCACGCGCACCCGGTCCGGCTCGTTCGGGTTGGACACGTCGAGATCGACGCAGCCACCCAGCAGCACGGCCGTGACCGCGGTCGCTGTGAGTATTCGAATAGTCACCATATCCTCCTAGAACCGGATCTCGAGACCGGCAGTCAGCGTGCGGAACTGCGGATATACGAAGTCGTCCATGCGCGAGAGCGGCGTCCCGGCTTCGGGATCGTAGCCCTTGTAATCGGACCATGTGAACATGTTGCGGCCGATGGCGAAGACGGTGAGTCCATCGATGCCGAGGCTGCCGAGCCGGTCCAGCGCCGTCTGCGGCACGCGGTAACGGAGTGACAGCTCGCGCAGCTTGATGAAGCTGGCGTCCTCCACGAACCACTCGTTCACGAGGTTGGACGCGTACAGCACCGAATAGTAGTCCGTCGTCTTCTTCAGTTCATCCGGCCGGCCAGACTGATCGGCGTCGCCGCTCCGGAAATACTGGTACATCCGCTGGTTCGTGCGATTGTAAATGTCACCACCGACCTGTGCATTGAGCAGGCCGTACAGTGTGAAGTCGCGCCACTGCAGGTTGGACGAGAAGCCCCAGTTGAAGTCGGGGTTCGTGTCGCCGATGCGGGTTACGGCCGAGCTCCCCTCATCGTCGAGCGCGAGGATCGGCATGCCCCAGCTGTACGTGGCATCCGCATCCGCCGATGTCGTGCCCCACTGCTGATTGCGGTAGTCACCACCGGGCCCGACCCAGACCAGCAGGCCGTCATCATTGACCTGGAACTCGTCCGCAGACACGGGTGCGCCTGCCGGCAGCTCCGACGTGCCGCGGATGAAGCGGGTGCCGTACATGGTACCGATCGTCTCGCCCGCGCAGCGATAGAACGCGCTCGCCGTGCCCGTGCGGAAACAGCGGCGGTCGAACTCCGTGATCTCATGGCGCGACCGGTCGGCCACGAACCCGAGCGTCAGACGCAGGCCGGGCCGTTCGATCGCGGTGGCTTCGATCGTCCCTTCCCACGTGCGGCCCTCGACGGTACCGGCGTTCTGCCACTGGCTGGAGAAGCCGAAGCCGGCCGGCAGCGGGATCAGGATCAGCTGATCCTCCGTAGTCGTGCGTGCGTGCGTCAGCTGCACGGAGACACGGTTGCGGATGATCGCGTCCACACCGATCTCCTGCTCCGTGCTCCGCTCCGGCTTCAGGAAGCGGTTGCCGAGGGTGCCCTTATCGAGGCCGCCGCCCGCGGTGAAGTTGTACGTCTCATAGCGGTCGCCGAACGACGGCCGGCCGCCCGCGGTGCCGACAGAGTAGCGGAGCTTGAGCTCGTTGATGGCGTCGACGGTCCACCACGGCTCCTCCGCGACGCGCCAGGCGGCGCTACCGCGATAGTAGGTATGCCACTGTTCTTCGGGACCGAACAGCGAGCTGCCATCACGACGTACGAGTGCATCGACGATATAGCGACCGCGGTAGTCCACGTTCGCGGCCGCGAAGTAACCCTGCGCCAGGATCTCCTGCGTCGAGCCGCTGACGTTTGGAATCGTGCCGGCGTTCAGGTCCGGCACGCCCTCGACGCTCAGACCGGCCACGCTGGACGAGAAGAACTCGTAGTCCTCCTGCTCGCCGAGCGCGCGCAGCGTAAGGCGGGTGGCGAAGTCGTTCCAGCTGCCGCGCAGCTGTGCGCTGACCGAGCCGTTCAATGCCGTGGTGATGCCGTTGCCGCGCTCCACGACGCCCTGCTGCCAGGACGACACGTTCGTGTTGCGGCCGCGCGGGAAGTAGAACCGCGTCAGCCGGTCGGACCGGTCGTAGCTGACGTTGGCGTCGATGCTGAGCCAGCCGCGCGGCGACCACCGCAGATCGGAACTGGCCAGAGTGCGCGCGCGCTGCTCATCGTTGTCCGCCGTGACCAGCTCGTACAGCGGATTCGGCGTGACGCCGAGCAGGTCCGGCTCGAAAATGTACTGTGTGCCATCCGGATCAGGCTGGAGCAAGTCTACATCGGGCGCCTGCTGCACGAGCTGGAAGAACGTCTCGCCCGGCAGCTCGTCGCGGTCCGATCGCATGTGGAAGCCACTGAAGCTGAACTGCAGGTTCGCGCCGATGCGGTGATCGAGGTTCAACCTCAGGTCATTGCGGTCATACCCGCCGTGATCGAGCACCACGCCGCCCGTCTGGTGGTTGCCGAATGACGCGAAGAAGTTCGTGTCATCCGAGCTGCGCGCCAGCGTCACGGAATTCACCATGAAGTTGCCCGGCTCGAAGAACTGATCGATGTGGTCGAATGTGGGATCGGCGTAGGGCACGTCGAGGTAGCGCTCCTCGACCGGACGCTCGACACGATCCACACGTGCAACGACGTTCCCGGACGCATCCACATACTGTCCCTGCGCGTTCGTCAGGTACTGATGGTGGTTGGCCAGGTCGATCCGCCGGTTGAGGGAGCTGGAGCCGATCTCGCTACGCACCGTGAACTGCGTCTGGCCGGATTCCAGGTTCGCACCACGCCGGGTCCTGATCTGAATGACACCGGCCGCGGCCCGCGAGCCGTAGAGCGACGCGGCTGCAGCCCCCTTCACGACCTCGATGCTCTCGATGTCGAGCGACGACAAATCCGTGGTCGACCGGCCGAACGTGCTGGCGAGGATCACGCCGTCCACGACGATGAGCGGTGAGTTGCTCTTGTTGATGCTCGTCGGCGTGCGCAGGATAATGTTGATGCCTGCGCCCGGCTGAGCAGGTGTGGTGGAGGAGACACCGGAGATACGGCCCTGTAGCGAGCTGATGGCGTTCGCCGGTGGTACCTGCAGGTTCTCACCGCTCACACGCGCCACGGTGAACGGCACTCGACGGGCCGATGTCGGGTCCGCGACGCCTGTTGCAACGATCTCGTCGAGCGTCAGCGCACTCGTGCGCATGACGAAATTGACCGTGACGGTCCCGTCATCCTGGACCCGTACATTCTCCTGTGTCGCGTCGGCGAAACCCAGTCGGGAGGCGCGCAGCGTGTAGAGGCCCTCGGGGACACCGTTGATGACGTAATCGCCCTCGGCATTCGTTACCGCGTTGAACGTAGTCCCCGTAATGCTGACCTGAGCGACATCGACCGGCTCGCCTGACTCGGCTACAGTGATGCGGCCGCGGATCGTGCCGGCACGCGCGTCAATGGTGAGTTCAATGTTCGGCGGTGCGTTGAGCTCCGGCTTCCAGACGTGTGCATTCCCGCCAGCAGCGGCAGCAACGTCCGTTGCCAGAAGCCAGCATGCGGCGCACAGAGCGACCGCGCAGGCTTGTGGAGTCATCCGTGTGCCTCCTCGTCAAGGTCATTCAAATTTTTGCGGCTGTATACATCCGTGCTTATAGTATCGATCATCGCCCTGTCGCGAAACCGCACGGGGCCGAGTTCCTGCCGCGGAGCGACGAAATGCACACGAAGCCGCCCCAGCTGCCCGACATCGATCCGATCGACGCCGAAGATGTGACATCGCAGCCTGGCCGCGTGCAGCGCTGGGTGACGGCTGCGGCGGTTGTTTCCGTTCTGTTGCTGCTGTGGGCGTTCGCTGCGGGCGAGCTTCCCGATGAAGGGCAGCACATCGGATTCTGGAGTCTGCTCCCCGCTGCCACGACACTCCTGCTCGTGTTCATCACGCGCGAAGTCGTGTCCTCGCTGTTTGCGGGCATTGCCGTTGCCGGTGTGGTGAGTGGTGAGCTGAACATTGTGAGCAACTTTCTGCTGCCTGCCATTGGCAGCGAGCAATACGCGCTCATCCTGCTCGTCTACCTCTGGGCGCTGGGCGGTCTGATCGGGCTGTGGACACGAACGGGCGGTGCGCTCGCGTTTGCCGAGTGGGCGGGCTCGCGCATCGTGCACGGGCCGCGCTCCGCGCGTTTCTTCGCGTGGCTCATGGGCATGGTCTTCCATCAGGGCGGCACGATCTCGACCGTGCTGGCGGGAACGACGGTGCGGCCGGTGACGGACCGTCATCGTGTTTCGCATGAGGAACTGACATATGTCGTGGACTCCACGGCATCGCCGGCAGCCACGGTCGTGCCGTTCAACGCCTGGCCCCTCTATGTCGGCGGTCTGGTCGTGGGCACGATCCCGCTCTTCGAGACGACGCAGGACGCCGTGTCGTTTTTCTTCGCATCGCTGCCGTACAACTTCTACGGCATCCTGGCGATCACATCGACACTCCTGTTCGCGCTGGGTCTGCTGCCGTGGACGGGCGGGAAGATGAAGCGGGCGATGGAACGGGCGCGCACGACGGGTCAGCTGAATGCACCGGGGGCGAAGCCGCTGGCCGCGGATGAGCTGACGCAGCTGCAGGTACCGGACAACTACCGCACGGGCCTGATCGATTTCATGCTGCCGATGGGCGCGCTGCTCGGGGTGGCGATCGTGCCTTACATCCTCTCGCGCCTGGCCGGCCAGCAGGGGAGCGTCTACATCGCGGAGGCGTTCGGCATCGCGGTGCTGGTCGCGTTCATTGTGGCGATTGCCAAGGGGCTGCCGCTGCGCGAGGCGATGGACGGCTTCATCGACGGCTGCAAGGGAGTGACGATCGGAGCGGTGATCCTGGGGCTGGCAGTGACGCTCGGCTATGTATCGGGCCAGCTCGGCACGGCGAACTTCATTGTCGAGGCGACGAGCGCCATCATCAACCCGGTGTTTCTGCCGGCGATTCTGATGGGGATATGCATGGCAGTGGCTTTCTCGATCGGTTCGTCCTGGGGCACGTACGCCGTGGTGTTCCCGCTCGCGATGCCGCTGGCGTGGGCCGTCAATCCCGATCCGACGTACATCTCGGTCTGCTTCGGTGCGGTGCTTGGCGGTGCCGTATTCGGTGACCAGTGCTCGCCGATCTCGGATACGACCATTCTGTCATCGCTGGCGTGCGGCGGCGACCTGATGGATCACGTCACGACGCAGCTGCCGCTCGCGCTGGCGGCCGCCGCACTGGCGGCTGTCGCGGCCACGGTGGTGGCGATGACGATCGTCTGACGGCGGGCAGCTGCCTGTCTCGCATGGAGCGCCCGCCGCCACCCGCCCTAATATCCGCGCGGCTGGCCGTCGTGGCGCGGGTCGGACACGGCGATCCAGCGGTCGCCGCTGCGCACGATCATGTACAGCCGTGCGTAGCTGCCTGACTCCGATGCGGGGTCGTAGCCCATGCGGCGGATGTCGGCGAGCAGGTCGGGCGGGAAGCCGTGCTCGAGCTGAACGCGCGGGTTGGCGGGTGACGGATAGATGCGCGGCATGCGGAGCGCGTCGATGGGGTCCATCCCGTAGTCGAGCACATACACCATCGTCTGCGCGATCTCGGTAGGGATGCGCCCCGAGCCGGGCGCACCGGTGACGAGGCGCACGCGTCCATCCTCGAGCACGATCGTCGGAGCGATCGTGGACGTGCGCGTCCGCCAGGTCGAGCTTCCCCCCGTCGTCGTCTCCTCCGTGCGGAACCGGAAGCCGGAGTCATTCAGGAAGAACCCCGCCACCCACGCTCCCGAGCCGAAGATGGTGCTGTTCGTCTGCGTGAGCGCGACGGCGTTGCCGTTCGCGTCCACGACGGACATATGTGTCGTCTCGCCGTTCGCGACCGTCTCCGTCGCACCTGCATCACCGACTCGCGGCGCATGCTCACCGAACGCCGGAGCGGGCATTGCCTCACCCGCATCATCGCCGGGCTGTGGCGGGCGCGGCGCATCGATCGGCCACGGTCTCAGCGGAGCGCACGCGGCGGCGGGCGGCGCACTCTCGTGGGCGCGGGCGTCCATGGCCGTGATGGCAGCGGGTGCCGAACCCGTGCCGACCAGCGGACGACGCTGCGCAGCGAACGCCTCGGACACGCGCCCGGCAGCGGGCACTGCGCTCCAGCGCGGGTCGTCGTTGCCGCGATTGTCCGCCTGCGCGACGCGCAGTGCCGATACCATGACATCGAATGCGCGCGCGGACTGCGTGGGGAGGCCGAGTGCAGCCATGTCGAACGGCTCGAGCAGCTTCAGCGTGTGGAGCAGCTGCGCCCCGGTCTGCGGCGGCGGCGCCGACAGCACGACGCGGCCGTCGTATGTCGTGCACAGCGGTCGCTTCCACTGCGGGTCGAACGAACGCAGGTCCTGAAGGGTGGCCGGGTGTCCTGCGGCGTTCAACGCCGCCACGATGCCGTGGCCCGCAGCGCCGTCATCGAATCCGGCGCGACCGCGCGTCGCGATCGCGCGCAACGTCGCCGCGAGCGCTGGATTCCGGTAAATGTCGCCGGGAGAGAGCGCCTCGCCGCCCGGCCACATCTGGTCGCGGCCGTCCGCGAACCGGTGCAGCTTCGCGGAATCGGAGCGGATGAATTGCGCCAGGATCTGACCGATCGGAAAGCCGTTCTCGGCGATCCTGATCGCAGGAGCGAGCACCTGCGTGAGCGGCAGGGAGCCGAACCGGCTGTGCGCCTCCAGCAGCCCCGGCACCTCGCCCGGTATGCCGACAATGCGCAGGTCGGGTCCCTCGATGTCACCCGTGCGACCACGGAACGATGCGGCGTTCTGCATCGCGTAGAAGTCGAGGTAATAGGGCTGCTGCTCTCCCTGCTGCCAGATCAGCATCGAGCCGCTGCCGCCGAGCCCCGACATCTGCGGCTCGACGACACCGATCGCGAACGCCGTTGCGACCGCCGCATCGACGGCATTGCCACCAGCCCGCAGGATCTCGACACCCGCCTCGCTCGCGAGCGCGTTCGCGGACGCGACCGCGCCAGAGCGCGCCTCCACACGCTTCAGCACATCGGCCGGCGCGACGATGTGCGTGCCGGTGCCCGCGGGAGAAGGGCTCTCCAGCGTGGCGGCAGGAGCACACGCTCCAACGCTCACGAGGCAGGCAGTCAGCAGAACGGGACGCAGATCCGGCATTGTTCTTCCTCTCATCGCAGTTCACCACCCGGGCGGTAGCGCAGCACCGTGCCGCGTTCGATGTCCGCCTCGGACCACAATACACGTTTCATTCGGTTGGATGCGAACAGCGCCGCCTGGTCGTCGTGATACGGCGACGCGGGATCCGGGCTCTGACCATACGCGAGAATGGAGTATGCGCGCGGCTCGTCATCGAACTCCACGGCCAGTACCCAGCCATCGCCGCCGTTCACCACGCGGCGCCCGTCCTCGGCGGTCGTGAAGTTGAGTACGCGGAAGCAGCCCAGAGCACCCGCACAGCCGCCCACCGGTACATCGACATCACCGCGCCGCACGCGGTGCACGTCGCCCCATGCCACGTCCCAGCTCCCGAAGCGGCGTGTGGTCTCGGGCACCGCCCAGGCGAACGCTTCGGCTGCGCGCGCTCCGTCGGCGAGTCCGCGCGGTGTCTTCACCGGCTCTGCCTCACTCCATTCGACCGCATGCAGATCCGAGCCCCGCATCAGCTCGCGATAGCGGTCCCACCATGTCTCGAACAGCACGCTTCCTCGCGATTCGGCCGCAGCAGTGTTGTCCCACCGCTCGAGTAGCGCAGCGGCATCAGCGATATCGCCCTGCGCGCCTGTCGAACGAATGGCGGTGAGCAGGTCGTGCTTCACGCGGTCCGCCAGGAGCATCCGCATGCTGTGCTTCGCCGCGACGACATCCTCCAGCGTGAAGACGCGCTGATTGTGCAGCAGCTCGATGGCGTGCTGACTGCGCAGGCGCAGACGCGGCTCCTCGACCGGGAATCGGAACGAATGGTCCATGATCGCGTTCAGATTCGCGTAATGCGGCGAATCGTTCTCGTTGTGAATGTAGCCGCCGGGCGGATTCAGCAGCTGCGGCAGCGAGTCGAACGGCATGCGCTCCAGCCACAGGTCGTTCCGGCTGGCTGTTCGAACGGCGAGCGTGTCACCACCCGGCTCGTGCGGCAGCACGGGTGCACCCGACATCCACACGTACAGGATGTTGCCGGCGCGGTCCGCATACGTGAAGTTGGACGTGGTGCGCGCGCCTGTCCGCATTGCGGTCTTCCATTCCTCGAGGCTGGCCGCCTGCATCATCCGGAGCCACTGCTCGCCCGCGCGGAAATCGCCGTCCGCGGCGGACCGGTAGATGTACGTATGGGTGGAGTCACGGTGCACGACGGGTCCCAGGTCCGTCGTCCAGAACGTGTATGTGGTGGTGCGGCGGCCGGTGCTGTCACGCGCTTCGACGGTGACCTGTTCGCGCTGAAGCCGTACCGATGAGCCGTCGAGGACGTAGTGGTCCGGTTCATTCGCGTCGTTCGGCAAGGCGTAGAACTCGTGGCTGCGCGACGCGTTGTTCGTCGTCGCGAAGCCGAGATCGGAGTTGAATCCACCGATCACCGTGAACGGCCCGCCGATGCGGAAGTCGCCGTAGAAGTCGAGCCGGCCGGGGACGCGCACGTGCGCCTCATAGTATCCGGCCGTCCACGAGAGGTGCGGATTGCGCAGCAGGATCGCGTTGCCGGTGGCGGTGCGCGAAGGTGCGAGCGCCCACGCATTGGAGCCGACGTTCTCCTCCGCCTGACCGGCGCGGCCCTCGTCGTCCGCGATGACGTAGTGTGCCGGCAGTGCTTGCGTGCCCGTTCCGACGCGAGTGGCTGTGGTATCCTCCAGCAGCTGCCGGAACCGTCGCATTGCTGCGGCGCTGGGCCACACGATGTCGCGGGCGAGCACGTCATGCGCCGAGTAGTCCGGCCGCACCCATGCAGGCAGCTCTGCGCCATGCGTCCGGATATAGTGGTTCATGCCGGCGGCGAAGCCTTCGTATATCTCGCGCGTGTCCTGGTGCAGCGAATCGAATGTGGCGCGTGCGCGGGCGAGGCGCCGGCGGGCATCGGCATCAGCTTCGGCGCGACCGGGACCATCCACGAGGGCCGCGCGGCCGCGTGCGGCGTTCATGCCCTCGATGATGCCCGCGCCGTGATCCTCGAGCTGTACATATGCCAGCGCGAACGCCGCGGCGCGGAGGTTCTCGGCAAGAATGTGCGGCACGCCGTGTTCCGTGCGGCGAATCTCGACCTGGCTCGCGAGTGCGCCCAGCTGCTCGGCCGGCGCAGGACCGGCCGGCGGAGCCGGTGCGCTCGCGCAGGCGGCGAGGACCAGGGAAACGGCCAGGGTCGTGAACCCCCTCGATCGCGCGGCAGCCATCATCTTCGTCAGCTCCAATGAGTATCGATGCGGTGCGCACACTATAGGACCGCCGGGCCGCCGCTGCCATGGCGCGGACGGGCGCGAGCGCCACGACGGCGCGGACGTGTGCTGCCGCGGCCGGCAGGATACGCTAGTATCAACGCTGCCCGCGAGCGGTGGAGGCGCGCGGGCTGGCGGCCGCAACGGAAAGAGAACAATTGACCATAACAATCCTGCTGCTGGCGGGCGCTGCACTACTGGTGCTCGGAGCCGAGCTGCTCGTGCGCGGAGCCACGCTGATCGCGGCGGCGGCCGGGATACGACCGCTCATCATTGGCCTGACCGTAGTCGCGTTCGGCACGAGCGCACCGGAGCTGGCGGTCAGCCTCGGCGCCACATTCGGCGGCGAGCCCGATATCGCGGTCGGCAATGTCGTCGGAAGCAACATCTTCAACGTGCTGTTCATCCTGGGCCTGTCGGCGCTGATCGTGCCGCTCGCCGTACAGCGACAGGTGATCCGCTTCGAGCTGCCCATCATGCTGGGCGTGTCGATCCTGCTGCTCGTCGTCGCGTACGACGGTATCATCGGCCGCCTGGATGGACTGCTGCTGTTCGGCGGACTGCTGGCCTACCTGTTCTATCTTGCGCGGAGTGGCGGCGCGCCGGTACCGGCGACCGCCATCACCGCCGCGACGGAGGATTCGGCAATCCGGGGGCCGGGCGGAGCGCGCAGGATCGCAATCGCGGCACTGCTGGCGCTGCTGGGACTGGTGCTGCTCGTGGCGGGATCGCGGTTCTTCGTGAATGGCGCCGTCGGACTGGCCGTGCTGCTCGGTGTGAGTCAGACCGTGATCGGTCTCACGATCATCGCGGCCGGCACTTCTCTGCCGGAGCTCGCGACCTCGGTCCTCGCCGGCATACGCGGCGAGCGCGACATCGCAGTCGGCAATGTCGTCGGGAGCAACATCTTCAACATTCTCGCGATACTCGGGCTGTGCGGCCTGCTGGCGCCCGATGGTGTCGGCGTCAACCCGGCAATCCTGCGGTTCGACATACCGGTCATGATCGCGGTCGCAGTGGCCACACTTCCCGTGTTCTTCACCGGCTTCCGCATCGGCCGCCTCGAGGGTCTGCTGTTCCTCGCCTTCTACACGGCGTACACCGCGTTCCTCGTGCTGCAGGCGACCCAGCATGATGCGCTGGAGGCGTTCAGCGGCGGCATGCTGATGTTCGTGCTGCCTTTGACCGCGATCGGGCTGGCGCTCAGCGTGCTCCAGGCGCGCCGCCGCCGCGAGCGCTAGAGGCCGCCCAGCGCAACCGGGGGGCGCCCACGGGGTCACGAGACGCGCCCCGGGGCCGCCACCCGCAGAACGTGGCGGCGGCCCCGGTGGCCGGAATCATCCCGCCTCGGCGGCGGCGTTGATCCGGGTCAGTTCCTCACGGTGGGGTACGTGATGCCGAGCTGCTCGAGGTACGTGTCGAACTTCGTCTCGTCATAATAGAACTCCGCGAGCCGCGGCTTGAACTCCTGCATGATGCGGGTGTTCAGCCATACGGGCGGCGGATCGTTCGCCGTGATGAACGGCGTGTACTTCGTGTCCTTCGTCTGCACATCGCGGAAGTACGTCCATGATTCCTCGACGAGCCGCGGTGTCAGGAAGAACTCGAGGGCGGTGCGCGCCATCACCTTCGCGCCGGCGGTGGCGCCCTTGTGCGCGATCGGCGTCGCCATCGCGATGGCGTTCGACCAGTGGTGGCCGGGCAGGCCCGGGATGTTCGATGGGAACCGCAGCGTCACCGTGGGCACTACCCACGAGATGTCGCCGATGTCATCGGAGCCACCGCTGCTGCGCTGCCGCGGCGGTGCACTCAGCGAGTCGGGCGGCTCCGTGTTGAGGCCGCGCTCGTTCGCTCCAACTTCCTTCTGCACTGCACGCGCCAGCGTCTGATCGGCCTCGCTCCATTCCGGCAGGCCGACCGCGCGGATGTGCTCGTGCATCGTCTCCGCAATGACCTTGTTGAAGTGACGCGGCCAGGCCGTACCGAGGATCCGGTGACTCACCTCCGTGTCGGTCATCGTCGCGGCGCCCTCTGCAATGCGCACGGCGATGTCGAAGTTGCGCTTGATGTCGGGATACTCGATCTCGCGGATGTAGTACCACACCGACGCGCTCGACGGCACCACGTTCGGCTGGTCGCCGCCATCGCTGACGATGTAGTGTGAGCGCTGGTTCGGCTCCAGATGCTCGCGCCGGAAGTTCCAGCCGACGTTCATGAGCTCCACCGCGTCCAGCGCACTGCGACCGCGCCAGGGCGCGCCCGCCGAGTGCGCCGCCTCGCCGGAGAACGTGAACTCCACGGACACGAGGCCCGTGCCGTTCGCATCGCCCCACGTCACGCCGAGATCGTTGCCCACGTGCGTGAAGAACACCGCGTCCACGTCCGCGAACCGGCCGTCGCGAACGAACCACGCCTTGCTCGCCACCAGCTCCTCTGCCACCCCCGGCCACAGCACGATGGTGCCGGGGATCCGCTCGCGCTCCATGATCTTCTTCAGTGCGATCGCGGCGGTGATGTTGACGGCCTGTCCCGAGTTGTGACCCTCGCCGTGACCCGGCGCGCCCTCGACCAGCGGATCGTGATAAGCGACGCCGGGCTTCTGGCTCGATTTCGGGATGCCGTCGATGTCACTGCCGAATGCAATGACCGGCTCACCGGAGCCCCACGTCGCCCACCAGGCCGTCGGCATGCCCGACACGCCTTCCTCGACCCTGAAGCCGTTGTCACGCATCAGTGCCGTGAGGTAGCGGTTCGTCTCGACCTCATGGAAGCCGAGCTCCGAAAAGCTGAACAGCTTGTCCACGATCACCTGGGTCATCTTCCGGTTGGCCTCGACCTCCGCGGTCACTTCGTCGATGAGGCGCGGCAGGTCGGGCGACTGCGCGGCGGCAGTCTGTGGCGCTGCATGCACGAGCAGCGCGGCACAGGTCAGCATTCGTGCAAGATGCAGGGGCGGGGGCGTCATGGCGCGCTCCGATCAGCAAGGATAGCGGGGGAGTATGCGGCGTTTACGCGCGCCGCTCCGTGACGGATAGCATCCCGTCCACGCGATCGCAAGCAGGCTGGAGCCGATTCGGCTACCTGCTCGGCACGCTATTGACGATCGGGCGAACGGTACGGAGGTAGCGATAGATCGCGCGCAGGTCGTCGTCAGTCATCCGACGGTACTGCCGCCAGGGCATGAACGGGTTCAGCTCGCGACCGTCCGGTGTCACTCCCGTGCGGAGCGTGCGCAGGAAATCCTCTTCCTTCCATGTGCCGATACCCGTGGAGTTCTCCGGCGTGATGTTCGACGGATTCGCCGGGAATCCAGCCGGCGGATCCGCATTGCCGGCGAACAGCCATTCCATGTCGTGCTCGTTCCGCAGCCCGTGCCGGCGAGTATGGCAGTCGGCACAAAGAGCGACATGCAGCGCGAGGTACTCGCCGTATGCGGCACTGGCCGCGCGTTGTGGCGCTATCGGACGCGGAGATCTCGCCGGACCGAGGAAGAGCAGGTCCCCGATCGCGTAGATCAGGTTGTGGTCCTGTCTGACGGCGTTCCGAACGGGCGGCAGCGTTTTCAGATAGCGGGCTACCGCCAGCCCGTCGCGATCCGACATCCCGCTGAGCCACGCGTACGGCATGACCGGCGCGAGCACGCGGCCATCCGGATCCATGCCGTTACGCACGGCCCCCGCGATCTCCGCATCAGTCCATGCCCCCAGCCCTGTCAGGGGGTCGGACGTCAGATTGGCCGCCCGTACCGTGCCGAGGCGCCAGTTACGGAACGCGAGGCCGCCGCTCAATGGACCGTCCGGCTCGGCCGGATCGGCAGCGTGGCAGTGACCGCAGACGGCAACGCTTCGGACCAGGTACTCCCCGCGCTCCACGAGACCAGCCGTATCGCCGGTCATGGCGGGCTCCAGCATCGGCAGGTCGGCACCGCCACTGCAGGCGACGAGGCTCAGGATGGCGACCGCGCGGACGGCCGTGTGGTTGACACGCGCATTCATGCAGCTCGGTCGGCTGCAAGGACCGCGCGCAGCTGGATACTCAGATCTGCCGGGACGGCGCGGGCTGGACCAGACGCACGATGTGACGGGATCTGGCAGTCCTGTGATCCGGACTGCCAGATCCCGTCTGGCTGCAGCACAGCGGCGTCAGATCACTCGTAACGCAGCGCGTGCAGCGGATCGACGCGTGACGCGCGCAGCGCGGGGATGTAGCCGGCCGCGAGCGCGAACAGCGACAGCAGAATGGCTGCACCGGCGAAAATGACCGGATCGCGGCCGTCCACCCCGTAGAGCAGCGAGCCGGCGGCGCGGCCGAGTGCCAGGGCTCCGGCAATGCCGATGGCGCCGCCGACGAGCAGCATGATGCCGACCTGGCGCAGCACCATCAGCTGGACGTTGCCGCGATCGGCGCCCAGGGCCATGCGCACGCCGATCTCGCGGGTGCGCCGGGCCACCGTGTAGGCCAGCACGCCGTACAGCCCGATTGCGGCGAGGAGTGTGGCCAGCGCGGCGAACGTGGCGGACATGGTGCCGATCATGCGGTCCATGAACACGTTCTCCCGCACCTGCTGCGGCATCGACTTGAAGTCCTGGATCGGCAGGTTGGGATCGATACGCGCGATCACGCCCGGAATGGCGCGCATGACCTCGTCGGGATCGATGCCGGTGCGGACGTAGAACGCCAGCCCGCCAACCCGCTCCGTCTGCCGCCACGGCGTGAAGAACAGCGGCGGCACGTCATCCTTCACCTGGCTGTACTTCGCATCCTTCACGAGCCCGACGATCTCCAGGTTCAGCTCCTCGTCACCACCCGACGCCATGCGCTTGCCGACGACGTCGCGACCGAGATTGAACTTCTTCGCGAACGCCTCGTTCACCATCACGACGTCGGCACCGCTCTCATTGTCGGACGCCGTGAACTCGCGGCCGGCCAGGATCGGCACGCCGAGCGTCTCGAAGTACGCCGGCCCGATCATGTTGAAGCGCGCGTTCGCATCGGTGTCGGGGCCGCGCTCGAAGCCCTCGACGTTGACGTCGCTGCCCCAGTTGTCACCGGCGAGAATCGGCACCAGCGACGACGTGACGCCGGTCACGCCGGGCAGCGCCGCCAGCTCCTCTTCGACACGCTGGAAGAGCTGTTTCGCACGCTCGGGCTCGTAGCCGTTCAGCTGCGGCGCGATGCCGAACGTGATGACGTTCTCGACGGTGAGGCCGAGGTCCACGCGGCTCACGTTCGTGAGGCTGCGCAGGAACAGGCCGGCCGTGATGAGCAGTGCCATCGACAACGCGATCTGCGTGGTCACGAGAGTTGCCCGGAAGCGTGCGGCGCCGCGCGTGACGGTGAGATTGCCGGCGTTCGCCCGGATCGTCGTGACCAGGTCGGAGCGCGTGCTGTGCAGCGCCGGGAACAGCCCGAACAGGAGCCCGGTCGAGATGGACAGCACTGCCGCGAACAGGACGACGCCGCCATCGAGCTGGAGACTGAGCGAGTCCGCCGCTTCGGGCGGCAGCAGCGCGGCGAGACCTGCCAGCGTCCAGTGTGCGACGACGAGGCCGGCAATGCCGCCGAGCACGCCGAGCACGACCGACTCGGTCAGCAGCTGTGTGAGCACCTGCCTGCGGTTGGCGCCGAGTGAGAGCCGCACGGCCATCTCCATGCCGCGGTTCGCGCCGCGGGCCAGCAGCAGGTTGGCAATGTTCGCGCACGCGATCAGCAGCACGATGGCCGCCGTTCCGAGCAGCATCAGCAGCGGCGTGCGCGCCTCCGTGTGCGTCGAGCTCTGGCCGCGACGACCCTCCTCGAGGCCCACCAGCTTCGCACGGAACTGCGTCATCGTGGCGTCGCTCATGCCCTGCTGGAGCGCCGCTTCCACGTCGTTGATGATGGGTGCATACACCGCGTTCACCGCGGCGGTCGCCTGCTCGATCGTCGCGCCGGGCTTCAGCCGCGCGAACAGGTATGCCCAGTAGTTCTGACGGTTGTCGAATCCTTCCCAACCCGGATTCATCGCGCTCCGCATCGTGATCGGCACGAATACCATCGGGCGCGCACCCAGGGTGGTGCCATCGAAGCCGGCCGGTGCGACGCCGATGACCGTGAGCGACTGGCCGTTCACGACGATCGTCTGCCCCACGATGCCGGGGTCGCCGCCGAGCCTGCCCTGCCAGAAGCGGTGCGACACGACAGCCACCGGATGCGCACCGATCGTTTCGTCATCCGCCGGACTCAGCAGCCGGCCCTGCGCCGGCCGCAGGCCGAGGACCGGGAAATACGAGCCGGACACCATCATGGCCTGGCCGTTGAGCGTAATGCCGTCGTAGGCGACGTTCGCACCGAACAGCCGATGTGCCGCGACGCCGCTGAACGCGGTTTCCCCGGCCTCCAGGTCACGGAACATCGCATAGCTGAAGATCGCGTCGCAGTCGCCCGCCTGATTGCAGGACGTCGAGCCCGGTTTCGGGCCCGGCGCCGTGAGGTTCACCAGGCGTTCGGGCTCCTGCACGGGCAGCGGGCTCAGCAGGATCTGGTCGAACAGCGAGAAGATGGCCGCGTTCGCGCCGATTCCCAGGGCGAGCGACAGGATCGCCACGGTGGTGACGAACGGCGATTTGAACAGCGTACGAAGCGTCAGTCGCAGGGTGCGCATTTGATTTCACGATGTGAGTGCATGGATGCCGGCGGCTGAGGTGCCGGCAATCGGACGAGGTCCCTACGTATGGACAGGGAAATGGTGTCGGATGGTTGCAGCCGGGGTCAGCCGGAGAGGCCGAAAGCCTCGGCGAGCAGGGCGTACGAGCGCTGGCGGGCGCTCGGGTCATGGATGATCGAGGACACCATGATCTCGTCGGCGCCGGCCTCCGCGGCCGCGGCCTCGATACGGCGACGGATCGCCTCCGGCGTCCCGATATACTGCAGGCGACGGTAGCTCTCGGCGACGCTGCGCTCCTGCGCCGTATACAAATAGGCCCGTGCCTCCTCAGGGCTCGGCAGCTCGGCGAACTCGCCGCGCTGGAGTCGCACCCACACGAGGTCGCCCGTCGCGGCGAGGTAATCGGCCTCGTCATCCGTCTCCGCACATATGGCGGCGATGGCCAGCATCATGTGCGGCCGCGGGAACCGACGCGATGGCTGGAACGCTTCACGATACGCGCGCGCGGCCGGTGTGGCGGGCGCATTGCTGAAATGGCTGGCGAAGGCGTAGCCGAGGCCGCGCGCTCCGGCAAACTCTGCGCTGGCCCCGCTCGAGCCGAGCAGCCAGATCGGCGGCAGCTCGACACCCGCCGGTATGACGCGGACACGTGCGAACGGATGGTCCTCCGGCAACGCTCCGCCCGACAGCGAGACGAGCTCCGCGAGCTGCTCCGCGAACTGCTGAGGACTGAACGGACGCAACGCGCGCGACGTGGCGGGGTCGGTGCCCGGAGCGCGGCCGATGCCGAGGTCGATGCGGCCGGGATAGAGAGCCTCCAGCGTGTGGAACTGCTCGGCCAGCTTCAGCGGCACGTGGTTCTGCATCATGATGCCGCCCGAGCCGACACGGATGCGCGCGGTCAACGCGGCGGTGCGCGCGATGAGGATCTCCGGCGCCGAGCTCGCAATGCTGGGCATGCCGTGATGCTCCGCAAACCAGTAGCGGGTGTACCCGGCACGGTCCGCGAGCCGGGCGAGCTCGAGCGAATCGCGAAGGGCGCTCACGGCACTGGATCCCGACCCGATCGGGACCAGGTCGAGCACGGAAACGGGAAGCTGCATGCGGCATCTTACCTGCCGCGGGAGGGGCCGGCAAACGAATGTCGGACCCTTACGTGCCCGTCAGTCGCTCCCTGTGTTGACGCGAAACGCGTTGCTCGTCACGCTGCGATAGGCACTCGTCGATGTGATCTCGACATTCGTGCGATACCGGTACTGACCCTCAGCGAGCCCGGCCGGCAGGAGCGTGCGGTACTCGACCTCGCTGCCGGCCTCCAGCGTGCGGAGCTCCATCGTGCACGCGACGTCCGACGGCACCACCTCCCAGCCCGATGCAGACTGCCGCTCGAGCGAGCTGGCGCACAGATTGTAACCGACCTGGCCATCCGTGCCGTTGTCGAGTGTCAGCGTGACGGAATCGCCGGCAGTCGCGGGTGCCGGCGCCACCGTGAGACTGATACCGGCGACATCCGGGCCGGACTGCATGGATGAGCTGCATGCGAGCAGCAGGACGAGCGCCGATGAGAGCAGTGTACGCATGTCACGCTCCTTTCCAGGGTGCGTGAATTCGCCGCAGACTCCGTGCCCTCCCCGGTCCCGACGCGGGTCAGCCGTGCGCGAGCCCGACGGTGTGGATGCGCGAACGGTCGGTCACCACGCTCAGCCGCAGGGGAACGCCATCGTGGTCATGAGCGCGTTCTCCGCCTGTCGCGAATCGAGGCGGGTGTGCTGCACGACGATCGGCACGTCAGATTCGATGACGCTGGCGAACGGCGTTCCTTTCGGCACCGGCTCCGGGTCCGACAGCTCGTTGAAGCGCAGGTGGAGCGTGCGGCGTGCTGCGACCGTGACCGTATAGGGGCCGACGGGATCGCGGTCCGTGAAATACAGGGTGATAGTGATGTGTGCATCGCTGGTTGCGGCGTTCAGGATGCATGCGGTCTCGTGACTCGTCATCTCCGGCGCGGGGCCCGTGCTCGTCTCCGGTATGTATCCCTCCGCAATGGCCCAGACCCTGTGTCCGATATCGTTCATTGCCGTCCTTCCTGTTCTTCACGCAGTGCGGGCAGCACGTGCTGCCCGAAGTCGTCGATGAATCGGTGCTGGTCGGAATGCACGTTGTGCACGTGGACGGTGTCGAAGCCGAAGCGGGCATACTGCCGAAGGAAATCGATGTGCCGCTCGACGTCGCTGGAGATGTGCACGAACTGGTGCATCTCATCCGCGCGCACGAGCTTCGATGCCGCATCGAACTCCGCCGGCATGCGGAGCTCGGCCAGCACGGAGCTGTCGAAGACGACGGAGCGCCACTGCTCGTGAGCGCCGCGCAGCGCATCGGCGTCGGTCTTCGCGTACGATACCTTGGCCTGCAGCAGCAGCGGCTTGCCCTCGCCGCCGCCGCGGCGGAACGCGTCGATGACGCGCTCCAGCTCTTCGGGCGGAGCACTGACGGTGATCAGGCCATCGGCCCAGCTGCCGAGCCATTCGGCCGTCTCCTCCGTCAGTGCGGCGCCGAAGACGCGTGGCGCCGCCGCGGGGCGCGTGTACAGTTTTGCTTCCTCGACGCGGATCAGGCCGTGATGCGTCACGGTCTCACCCGCCCAGAGGGCGCGCATGACGTCCACGCACTCGCGCAGGCGCTCGTTGCGCTCCGCCTTCGGCGGCCACGCCTCGCCCGTGATATGCTCGTTGAGACGCTCACCCGATCCGACCGCTATCCAGAACCGGTCCGGGTTCATCTCGGCCAGCGTCGCGGCCGCCTGGGCGATGATCGCGGGATGGTAGCGGTAGCCCGGAGCACACACGACGCCGAATGACAGATTCGTCGCGTGGAGCGCTGCGCCGAGCCAGGACCAGGCGTAGCCCGACTCCCCCTGTGCTTCGCTCCACGGAAGGAAATGGTCCGAGCACATGGCCGCGTCGAAGCCGGCGGCCTCCGCGTGCTGCACATGGGCCAGCAGCGCGGAGGGCGCGAACTGCTCGTGTGACGAATGATATCCAAGCTTCATCGTTCTACCGGTAGATCTCGTATCTGCCGCGTATCGGTGCCCACTGCTCCAGCTCGCTCTGCCAGCGGCTCCAGATCGTGCGCGGGTCGCTGCCGCTGTCGATCGCGTCACGGGCCCACTGCGACCCCAGCATCTGTGTCATGCCGTCATTCGTGATGCGGAACTGATTGGGATGGAGTCGGCGTATCTCGCTCATGAGCACGAGCGTCATCCACACGGGCTGGTACGCATCGCGATCCGTGATGTCGATGTGAATGGCGCGCACGCGCTCGCCGCGGAAC
>DATHVW010000164.1:0-4323 GCA_035461085.1 Longimicrobiales bacterium
TGTTCTTCCGGCGCAGCCGCGACGGCCGGGTCCCGCGGCTGGCGACGCCTGCCCTCCGCCTGCCGTGAGCGCGGCTGGGCGCGCCCCTCGTCGCTCTTCTCTCTCGTTCGACCTTCCGCCTGCGGCGTGCGCTCGCGGCGCGGCCGGCTCTCGGCCGGTTCGCTGCGACTGCGGCCGGTCCCGTTCCCCTGGGCCCTGCTTCGCCCGTTCTGATCGCGTCGGGAACCGCCGGACTGGCGGGTGCGCGAGCCGTTCGCGCGCGCCGGCGCCCCGCGGGCCTGGATGCTCTGCGGCGTGATCGCCGCCCGCTCCCGGCTCCGGCTCGCCGTCAGCGCAGTCCGGTCGAGCTCTTCTACACCCACCAGCCCCGCGGGCTCCGCTCCCGAGGCCAGCACCCGCACCTGCATGGCCGAGGCGAACGGCTTCTCGCGGCGCGCCCGCTGCAGGCGGTCCGGCCGGTCATCGACGTCTACCACGTCCACCCGGCGCGCATGCGGGAGCACGGCCCGCAGCAACTCGGCATGGCCGGCCCAGCCGTCGTGACGGACCAGCCGCGCCGGGCCACGCTCCTCGATGGCCCGCTTAACCGCATGCAGACGATAGGCGCGGAAGCCCTCGAACGGCGTCATCACGCCCTCCGGCCACTTCTGCCGCCGCAGGAAGAACTTCGCGAGCGAACGCGCGAACTTCCGCGCCCGCGTCTCCTTCGACGTGCTCACCTTGTTGCCGACCGCTACGTCCGCGCCCGCCTCCAGCCGCTTCACCAGCGGCACCAGGTCGTCGGGCTCCTCCGAGAAATCCGCCTGCAGCGTCACGATCGCGTCGCGCTTCGGATACTCGGACCGGCGCACGGCTTCGCGCAGCAGCATCTCCAGGCTCGCGGCACTGCCCTGGCGCTTCTCGCTCCGGATCACCGTCAGCGGCAGCACGCGCGTGTACGGCTCCAGCACTTCCGGCGTCTTGTCGGTAGACCCGTCGTCCGCCACGAGCAGCTGGTAGTCACGCGGGAAGTCCGTGAGCACCTGCCTGATCTTCCAGAGAACGACGCCGACCGTCTGCTGCTCGTTGTGTGTGGGTATGCAGATGTAAATCAAACGAAGCCCTTACGTTCGTGTACTGGTCCTGCGATGATGGCAAGCTAGGCCCTCCGCCCGGGCGGGCAAAGGCCTGTACCCCGAAATCATACCTCCGGCAGCGCGTCCGGTTCCTCCACGCGCACCCCTGCCGGAGGGTCGCGCCAGCGGCGGTGCTGCCAGACGTACTGTTCCGGATTCGCCCTCACCGCCGCCTCCAGCCGCCGCGTGTATTCCTGCGTCAGCCGCAGGACGTCGGCCTCCATGTCCCCGGTCCGCTCCACTTCGATCGGCTCGAGCGTGATCTCGTACGTCCCGTCCGCCAGCCGCAGCGGGATCGACAGGAACATCGCCGCATCCGTGCGCAGCGCCATGAGAGCCGGGCCGCGATACGTCGAAGCCGGTCTGCCGAAAAATGGCACCCACAGGCCCGACCGGCCGGCGTGCTGATCTGCCGCGAATGCGACGGCGCGCCCTGCCCTGAGCGCCAGCAGAGCCTGCCGTGTCGCCCGCTGAAAGTCGATCACGCCTACGCCGAGTCGCTCCCGCGCCGACAGTACCCGTTCGTAGAAGAGCGGATTGGCCGTGCGCTTCGCGATGACATCGACCGCATAACCGCGCGCGGCCATCATCGCGGCGCCGATCTCCCAGTTGCCCAGATGACCCGCCACCACGACGATGCCCTTGCCGCGCGCGACCGCAGCCTGCGCGGCTGCCTCGTTGATGGTACGCGTGCGCGCGATCAGATCCGCGGGCGACATGCTCGCCAGCCGGAGCATCATCATGGTCTCGCGACCGAGGTGCTCGTATGACGCGCGCGCGATTCGCTCTATCCACTCCGCGTCAGCGTGCGGAAACGCGATGCGCAGATTCGCGTGCACCACATCGCGCTTGATGCCGAGCGGGTAGCCGATCCGTCCGAGCGCCGCACCCATGGCCGCCGCACGCTCATCGCCCAGCCGCTCGCTGCCGCCCAGCACCGCACGGAACGCTGCATACTCCACGCGATGACGGAAGCGCACACGGTCGCGCGCCAGCAGGTCGCGTGCGGTTTCGTCCTTCACCGCGCCTCACCCTCACCGGCGTGCAGCCGCCCCGATTCTCCGACATGCGGCCGATTCACCGCCGCTCCAGCGTCATTCTCCGACCGGAGCGCGCGCTCCACTTTCTCGATCACGGCGCGCGGCTCGATCGTCTCCATCCGGCCCAGCTTCGGCGTGAAATTCGACGGGTCCGGCGCCTCGCCCGGCTCGGTATACGCATCGATCCACAGCTCCTCGAACGCACGGTACGGCCCCACCCGCCACGGGTTCGTATGGCCGAACAGGCCGACCACCGGCGTGCCGACCGCTCGCGCGATGTGCAGCGGGCCCGTGTCCGGCGCAACCGCCGCCGCACAGGCATCGAGGATCCAGATCAGTCGGCGAACGCCGTCGCCCATCATCGAGAGCGGCTTCCTTGACGATCCACTCTCAATGGTACGAGCTGCTTCCACCTCCCGCTCACCGGGACCGCCGACGAGCACTCCGCGCGCACCCAGATCGTGCTCGATGGCGTTCACGACATCCACGTACCGGTCGGCGGGCCAGTCCTTCTTCACGTTCGCCGATGCCGGCACCAGCGCCACCGCGCGCCGTCCCCCGAGCTGTTCGACGAACCGCTCCTGCTGCTCGCGCTCGGCCGGTGTGATCTCTAGCCGCCACTCCAGCGGATACGGATCCACGCCGAGAACCTCGACGAACTCGAGAAACATGTCCTGCGTGTGCCGGCGCGGCCGCGCGGGCAGGTGCCGGTTACCGGCGAGCCACACACCATCACGCGCACGGTCACGTCCGAACGTCCAGCGCTCGGTTGCATGCGAGAATAGCGTCGGGAAAATGCTCTTGAAGTAGATGTTGAAATCGATGGCCAGATCGAACCGTTCGCGCGCCATGCGTCGCCGCAGGTCACGCACCCCGGCCACGCCGCGCTTCTTCTCGAAGATGATGACCTGGTCGATCGACGCGTGCGGCTGGAGTATCCCGGCGGGCATCGGCTCGACGACCCACGTGATGCGCGCGTCCGGCCACGCACGCCGGAACGCGTTCACGACCGGCAGCCCGTGCACCACATCACCCAGACCAGTCAGCAGGATGATGCAGATGTGCCGCGGATTCTTCCGCCCGGTGCTCTCCATCATCCCCGCCGGCGCGTCACTGGTGCTGGAGACGGTACAGCTTGCGATAGAGGCCGCCCTCCGCCAGCAGCTCGTCGTGCGTGCCGTGCTGCACGACCCTGCCGCCATCCATCGCCACGATCTGGTCGGCGTTCAATATGGTGGACAGCCGGTGCGCAATCACGAACACGGTCCTGCCCTCGAGCAGGTGCTCGATCGCTTCCTGCACCAGCCGCTCCGATTCCGAGTCGAGCGCCGATGTCGCCTCATCGAAGATCAGGATCGGAGGGTCGCGCAGGATGGCGCGCGCGATGGCAATGCGCTGCCGCTGCCCGCCCGACAGGCGCGTGCCGCGCTCGCCGAGCACGGTGTCATACCCGTCCGCCATCTGCATGATGAACTCGTGCGCGTTCGCGGCGCGCGCCGCGCGCTCCACCGCCTCCTGCGTCGCGTCCGGCAGCGCGTAGGCGATGTTGGCGCGCACCGTGTCATGGAACAGCACGGTCTCCTGCGTGACCACACCCATGCGACGGCGCAGCGACTTCACGCTGTAATCGCGGATGTCGATGCCATCGATCGTGATCCGTCCGCCGGTCGGGTCGTAGAAGCGCGCGACCAGATCGACGAGCGTCGTCTTGCCGGCTCCGCTGGGGCCGACCAGTGCGGTGACGGTCCCGCGCCGTGCCGTGAGCGATACGTTCGCCAGCACCGGCGCGTCGGCCGTGTAGCTGAACGACACGTCCTCGAAACGGATCGCATCGCTCACGCTCTCGAACCGGCGCGCACCCGGCGAGTCCACCATCTCGATCGGTGTGTCCAGGAACTCGAAGATACGATCCGCCGCCGACAGGCCGGGCTGTACCATCGACGGGAACTTCGTCAGCCACTTCACCGGCTGGTACAGCTTCAGGCTGATCGCGATGAATGCGATGAACGCACCGGCCGTAAGCTGCCCCTCGACGACCATACGCCCGCCGAACCATAGCAGGAGCACGGTACCGATCGCGCCCATGGTCTCGCTCAGCGGGCTCGCCAGCGCCCGGATCCGCTCCGTGCGGACCACACTGCCGAAATATGTCTCCGTCAGGTTGCGGA
>DATHVW010000165.1:0-8605 GCA_035461085.1 Longimicrobiales bacterium
GGCTGACGCGATCAGCATCTAACCGGAGATAACGGCGCCATGCGACGCCTTTTCGCGAACGCGAACTACGACTTCATCAACAGCCGGCGCAGGGCATACGTCATCAGCGCCGTCGCCATTCTGATCAGCATCGCCGCTGCCATCTTCTGGCAGACGAATCGGGGCAGCTGGATCAATTACGGCGTGGACTTCACCGGCGGCTCGATCATGCAGGTCAGGATGACCGGTGAAACGGTCGACGTCGGCCAGGTCCGCCAGGTCGCCACTTCCGCCGTGTCGGGCGCGACGGTCACCGAGTTCGGTGACGCCAACGACTTCCTGATCCGGACGCCGGGCACCGAGAGCGATGTAGCGACCGAAGCGTCGCGCGCCATGATGGACGCGCTCAATGCGGCGTTCGGCGAGCAGAACGTCGAGCTCGAGCGCGAGGAGTCCGTCGGCGCCAAGGTGGGCGGCGAGCTGCAGACGCGCGCACTGATCGCCATCCTGATCTCCTTCGTCGCCACGCTGATCTACATCGCGATCCGCTTCGAGTGGCGCTTCGGTGTCGCCGCCGTCATTGCCACGCTGCACGACATCATTCTGACGCTCGGTCTGATCGCGGTGCTGCGGCTCGAGGTGTCGCTCACGACTGTTGCCGCGGTGCTGACGATCCTGGGTTACTCGCTCAACGACACGATCGTCATCTTCGACCGGATCCGCGAGAACATGGCCTCGTCGAAGCGTATCGACTTCGTTGCGACGCTGAACCGCTCGATCAACGAGACTCTGCCGCGAACGGTTCTCACCACCGGGACCACACTGGCCACGCTGCTGGCGCTGTACCTTTTCGGCGGCACCATCATCCGCGACTTCGCATTGATCCTGATCGCGGGCATTCTGCTCGGCACGTACTCTTCAATCTGGGTGGCAGCGCCGGCCCTGCTCGAGATCGAGAAGCGCTTCCCGCACCAGCAGAAGCAGCCGCGGAAGGTACGCACGCCGACCGCGCGTCCCACGCGCGTCTGAGGCGGCGCTCCGCGCCTGCACACACTGTCGGGGCCGCCGCGGCTGACGCACGGCGGCCCCTCGCACATCACTGCCATGTTCGATTCACACTGCCATCTGACCGACGACCGCTTTGCCGATGACCTCGACGAGGTCCTCGCCCGCGCATGGGCTGCCGGGCTCACGGGTCTCGTCACCATCGCATCCACCGTCGCCGACGCACGTGTCGCTCTGGAGCTGGCCCTTCGCGATCCACGCATACACGCCACCGCAGGCATTCACCCGCATGAAGCAGCACATGCGCGTCCCGCGGATTATGATGCCCTCCGTGAGCTCGCCGCGGATACCCGGGTGGTCGCCATCGGGGAGACGGGCCTCGATTTCCACTACGACAACTCCCCGCGCGAGACGCAGCGCACCGTGTTCGACCGGCACCTCCGGCTCGCCGCGGATACCGGCCTCCCCGTCGTGGTCCACAGCCGCTCGGCCGATGAGGACACCGCAGCCATGGTCCGCGGCGCGGGCGTGACGGGCGTCCTCCACTGCTTTGCCGGGAAGCGCGCTCTCTTCGACACTGCGCTCGCCGCGGGCTGGTTCATCTCCTTCGCCGGCCTCATCACGTTCCGCAACTTCGACAACGTCGATCTGCTTCGGGCCACGCCCGGCGACCGGCTCCTGCTCGAGACCGACAGCCCCTACCTCGCCCCCGTCCCGCACCGGGGCCGCCGCAACGAGCCGGCCTTCGTCATGGAGACCTGCCGCGCCGCGGCGCTGCTGCGCGGCGAGGACGCCGCCTCGACGGCAGCCGCGGTGACGTCCAACGCGCTGCGCTTCTATCGGCTCGACGCCCCGTCGCTGGCGTGACTTTCGGGCTATCTACGGTTATCTTGCCCTGTCACGTTCACTCCTGCTGATCGAGTCCCATGCCGCGCCGAATTCACGTCCTGCCCGATACCCTGTCGAATCAGATTGCCGCCGGCGAGGTGGTAGAGCGGCCGGCGTCGGTGGTGAAGGAACTGGTGGAGAACGCGCTGGATGCGGGCGCCACGCGCATCGACATCACCGTTCGCAACGGCGGTAAGACGGAGATCCGTGTAGCGGATGACGGCCACGGGATGAACCGGGACGACGCGCTCCTGAGTCTGGACCGCCACGCGACGAGCAAGATCACGCGGGCGGAGGACCTGCAGCAGGTGCGCTCGTTCGGCTTCCGCGGGGAGGCGCTGCCATCGATCGCATCGGTGTCGCGGCTCACGCTGGAGACGGCGGAGTCGGGCGGGGTCGGGACGAGGGTGCGGGTGCAGGGCGGCCGCATCGGCGGGGTGGAGGAATGTGCGCGCCAGACGGGCACGACGGTGTCGGTGCGCAGCCTGTTCGGGAATGTGCCCGCGCGCGCGAAGTTCCTGCGGAGTGCCGCTGTCGAGACACGGGGCATTGCGGACGCAGTCCTTACGCTGGCGCTCGCGCATCTGTCCACCGCGTTCCGGCTGGAATCGAACGGGCGTCTGCTGCTCGATCTGCCGGCAGCGCGGGACCTGGCGAGCCGGGTCGCGGCGCTGTGGGGCGATGAGTCGGCCGGCAAGTTCATTCCGGTCGGGCGTGAGGAGAAGGTACTGACGGTCGGCGGGCTGATCGAGCGGCCGGACGCAGCACTGGCCGGCCCGCGGCGGGTGCACCTGTTCGTGAACGGGCGTCCGTTCCGCGACCGGGAGGTGGCGGCCGCGGCGGAGCGCGGATACCGCACGACGGTGCCGCATGGCGCCCGCCCCTCGCTCCTGCTGTACCTGAAGCTGGCCGCGGGAGCGGTGGACGTGAACGTGCACCCGGCAAAGCTCGAGGTGCGCTTCTCGGATCGCGCGGCAGTGGAGCTCTGCGTCGAGACGGCAGTACGGGATGCGCTGAGCCGCGTGGATAGCGCGGCCACTCTGGACCGGCGCCCGACACTGCCGCAGCTGAAGCGCGAGCCGGTCCCGGCGATGTCGTCGCCCGGGAGTGAGGCGGGGCAGCTGGCGTTCTTCGTGGCGGCCACGGAACGCCGCCCTCCGGTGAGCGAGGGCGAGCCCGAGTCGGATGCCGAGCCGGTCATGTCGGGCAGTGTCAGGGAGCAGCAGGGGCCGCCGCTGCTGTGGCAGCTGCATGACTCCTATATCCTGGCCGAGACGCGGACGGGCCTGCTGATCATCGATCAGCACTCGGCGCATGAGCGTGTTCTGTTTCAGGAGCTGATGGAGGCGTTCGACCGTGGCGGTGCGGCGAGCCAGCGGCTGCTGTTCCCGATCACGCTCCGGCTCACACCTGCGGAGTACGCGCTCGTCCTCGATGCCCGGGAGCTGTTCGAGCGCGCGGGCTTCGAGGTGGAGCCGTTCGGCGGTCGCACGGTCATCATGCATTCTGCGCCGGCACCCCATCCGTGGTTCAACGCGGAACGTTGCGCGCGCGAGATGATCGCGGAGCTGACGTCGGGCAGTGAGCTGACGCGGTCCGCGCGCACGCAGTACGAGCGGATGGCGATGACGTTCGCGTGCAAGGGCGCTATCAAGGCCGGCCAGCGCATGTCCACGCTGGAGATGGAAGAGCTGTTCGAACGGCTGTTCGCCACGGACCTGCCATACCACGACGTGCATGGCCGCCCCACCGTCATCCGCCTTTCCCTCGATGAGCTGGAGCGCCGCTTCGGACGTCATGGCTGACGACGCGCTCGTCATCACCGGCGCCACGGCGACCGGCAAGACAGCGGTGGCAGTCGAAGTGGCGCAGCGGCTGGGCGGTGAGATCATTTCGCTGGACTCGCGCCAGGTCTACCGCTTCATGGACATCGGCACGGCGAAGGCTTCTGAGGCCGAGCGGGCCGGCATACCGCATCATGGGCTGGACATCATCGATCCGGATGAGCGGTTCAATGCCGGCCGGTTCGCCGCGCTCGCGCGCGGCTGGATCGCCGACATCCGCGGCCGCGGCCGCGTGCCCATCCTCGCCGGCGGTACCGGCTTCTTCCTGCGCGCCCTCACTCATCCCATGTTCGAAGAGCCGCGCCTCGACCCGGCAGCCAAGGAAGCGTGGAAACGCTACCTGTCGGAGCTGCCGGGCGATGAGGTCGCGCGCTGGGCGCGGACGCTCGACGCGGACGCAGCCGCGCGCGCCGGTGACCGCCAGCGGCTGGCCCGCATAGTCGAGGTCGTGATGCTGACCGGCCGCACGCTCCGTTCGCTGCAGCGCGAGGCACCGCCGGCCGCCCCGCCTATTGACGCGCGCGTGTTCGTTCTGGACCTTCCGCGCGACCAGCTCTATCGGCGCATCGAGTTGCGCGTGGACTCCATGATCCGGGCCGGTCTGGCTGCGGAGGTGCGCGCACTCATGGCGCGCGGCTATGATGAGACGGCGCCGGGTTTGAATGCGACCGGATACATCGAGCTCCTGCCTCACCTGCGCGGCGAGCGCAGCCTGGAAGAGGCCGTGGCTCTGATCAAGGCGGCCACGCGGCGCTACGCCCGGCGGCAGACGACGTGGCTGCGACATCAGCTGCCGGCCGGTGCCGTCCGTCTCGCGGCTGACGCGTCGGTGGATGCGCTGGCCGGCCGCATCGTGCAGGAATGGTCACAGGAGAACCCGTGAAGATTGGCATCAGCTGTTACCCGGTGTACGGCGGCTCGGGCGTCGTCGCGACGGAGCTCGGCATCGAGCTTGCCCAGCGCGGCCATGAAGTGCACTTCATCACGTATGCGCAACCGTTCCGGCTGCCGTACTTCATGGAGCGGGTGTTCTATCACGAGGTCGAGGTCCCGAACTATCCGCTGTTCGAGCACCCTCCCTACAACCTCGCGCTCAGCGTCGCCATCCAGAATGCGGTCGAGCAGCACGATCTCGACCTGCTCCATGCACATTATGCGGTGCCGCACGCCACGTCCGCGTGGATCGCGAAGGAGATGCTCGACCGTGAAGGTTTCCGCATCGTCACGACCCTGCACGGCACGGACATCACACTCGTGGGACAGGATCCATCGTTCCAGAGCCTCACGCAGTTCTCGATTCGCAAGTCCGACGGCCTCACGGCGGTCTCCGAGTATCTGCGTCGCGAGACGCACGAGCATTTCGACATTCCGATGGATGACATCGAGGTCATCCCCAACTTCGTGGACCTGGAGAAGTACCGGCGCGACGCATACCCGTGTCATCGTTCCAAGCTGACGAAGGAAGGAGAGATGATCGTTACCCATATCTCCAACTTCCGCAGCGTGAAACGCGTCGACGACGTGGTGCGTGTGTTCGCGCGCATCGCGCGCAGGCTGCCTGCGCGGCTGCTGCTCGTCGGCGACGGCCCGGATCGCGTGAAGGCGCACGACGTTGCCGAGTGCGAAGGGATCGGTGACCGCGTGCTGTTTCTCGGCAAGCAGAATTCGGTTGCCGAGCTGCTGTCGTGCACGGATCTCTTCCTGCTCCCCAGTGAGAGTGAAGCGTTCGGTCTGGTCGCGCTCGAGGCCATGGCGTGCGGCGTCCCCGTCGTCGCCACGAGGACGGGCGGTGTGCCGGAAGTGGTGGACGACGGTGAGTCCGGCTTCCTCACGCCCGTTGGTGACGTGGACGCCATGGCGGAGGCCGGCATTCGTCTGCTGTCCGACAAGGCGACCTGGCAGCAGTTCAGCGCGGCTGCACGGCGTGGCGCCGAGCGGTTCAGCGCCGATCGCGTGGTCTCGCTCTACGAGGACTTCTACCGCCGGGTGCTGGCGCGATGACCGGTGGGATGCCCCCCCGTCTGCCCGGCAGCCTGGCCGTGGACGATGTCGCGCTTCAGCTCATCGATATCGCGCTCGAGGAGGATCGCGGACCGGGCGACTGGACGACGCGCTGGACGGTACCTGCCCGCACCCGTGCACAGGCGACGATCATCGCAAAGGCCGATGGCGTCATTGCCGGCGTGCCGCTGGCGTGCGCGGTCTTTCTGCGCCTCGAACCGCGCATCCAGATCGATGTCATCGCCGGCGACGGCGACCGCGTCCGGCCGGGTGAGCCGGTCATGCGCGTGAGGGGGCCCGCCCGCGCCATTCTCACGGGCGAGCGTGTCGCACTCAACTTCCTGCAGCGCCTGTCCGGCGTGGCAACGCTCACGCGCCGCTTCGTCGATGCGGTCGCTGGTACCGGCGCCCGGATCCTCGATACGCGCAAGACCACGCCGGGCTGGCGCGCGCTCGAGAAGGCTGCCGTCCGTGCCGGCGGTGGCGTCAACCACCGCGCGGGTCTCTACGACATGGTGCTGATCAAGGAAAATCACAAGGCGATCGCGGGCGGGCTGGCCGAAGCGGTCAGCCGCGTGCGCGAGCACAACACCCGGAACCTCCCGGTCACCGTCGAGGTCCACTCGCCGGACGAGCTGGAAGCCGCCCTCGCCGCCGGCGTGGACCGGCTGCTCTTCGACAACTTCGACACGGCAACGATCGCGCGCATGGTGTCGCGGACGCATCAGCTGGAGACGCGCCCGCTCATCGAGGCCTCGGGCAACATGTCCCTCGAACGGGTGCCCGAAGTCGCTGCGGCCGGTGTGGACTTCATCAGTGTCGGGGCACTCACGCACTCCGCACCCGCGTTCGACCTGTCCCTGCTCGTCGAGGTGTCGTGAGCGCGTCAACGCGCCTCGATGCATGGGAGGGCCGCCCGATCGAGGAATGGCGTCGTCACTGGCGCATCCCGGCCGTCGCGGCGTACGCAGAAACCGGCTCGACCAACGATATCGCCCGCGCGCTCGCCGACCAGGGCGCGCCCGCCGGGCAGCTCGTGATGACAGAGCACCAGACCGCCGGCCGCGGCAGGATGCGCCGGCCCTGGACCGATCTGCCCGGTCGATCGCTGCTCCTGTCATTCGTGCTTCGTCCCGACCCCGTGCAACCCGCCGCCCCCGGCACAGCTCCGCTCCGCGTCGGTGTTGCGATTGCCGCGGCGCTCCGCGCGGCCGCGGGGATCGATGCGCGCATCAAATGGCCCAACGATGTGGTCGTGCACGGCCGCAAGCTGGCCGGAATCCTCTGCGAGGCGACGAGCGCGGGCGGCGACAGCATCATCATCGCCGGCATTGGCATCAACGTGCTCCAGCGCGCGGAGGACTGGCCGGAGGAGCTGCGCGACCACGCCGTTTCCGTCGCGCAGGTCGCGGCGCCCGATGCTCCGGGCCGCGCCGCCGTCGCGGACGCCGTCATCGCTGCCATGCGTCCGCTCTTCTCCCGCCCGCTCGAACCGCTCGACGACGCTGAGCTCCGCGCCTTCGCCCGCGTCGATGCACTGCGCGGGATCGAGGTCAGCGTGACCGGCGCCGGACGCGGCGCGGACGCCGGCCTCGGCGACAATGCGCGCCGGGCGATCCGCGGTACCGTCGCCGGCATCGCTCCGGACGGCGCCCTCCTGCTGGAAGCGGATGACGGCATGCAGCGCGTCGCAACGGGCACCGTGCGTGTGTCCGCGACCTCCACCCATATCACTCCCAGGACGCCGCGATGATCCTCGTCTTCGACATCGGCAACACGGAAGTCGTGCTCGGCCTCTTTCAGGACGGTGAGCTGCTCGACCACTGGAGAATCGCCACGTACCCGGAGCGCACCGTCGATGAGATGGGTCTGCTCGTGCGAGGCCTCATGCGCGAGTCCGGGTTCGACGCCGACGACATCCGCGCCGCCGTCATCGGGTCCGTCGTTCCCCAGATCACCGCCGTCGCCGCCGAAATGGCCGAACGCCACCTCGGCGCCCGCATCCTCATCATCGACGCAGCAACCCCGATCCCCATCCGCCTCGACGTCGAAGAGCCCCTCTCCGTCGGCGCGGACCGCATCCTCAACACGCTCGCCGCGTCCCAGCTCTATCGCCGCGATACCATCGTCGTCGATCTCGGCACGGCCACCACGTTCGACTGCATTACCGGCGACGGCGTCTTCATAGGCGGCGTCATCGCGCCCGGCGTGCGCACCGGCGCCGAAACCCTGGTACGCCGTACCGCGAGGCTGCCGCGCGTGGACCTGCTGCCGCCCCCGACCGTCATCGGCCGGCGAACCGACATCTCCCTTCGATCCGGCATCTTCTTCGGCGCCATTGAGTCCATCGACGGCATCGTGCGCCGCATCAAACAGGAGTGGAACCGGCCCCAGGCCCTCGTCGTCGCTACCGGCGGTCTAGCTCCGTTCCTCGGCCCCCACTGCCGGACCGTCGAACGTATCGAGCCCTTCATCACCCTCCAGGGCCTCGACCTCGCGTTCCGCGCCGTAGAGGACCAGGAGGCGCGCGCACGGGCCCGGCGCAGGCGCTGACGACCTGGTCTTCCTCCTTTCCTGGGCGCACCCCCCTCGCTGACATCATAATGGCAGGACTCGATCCGGCAGGCGTGCCACGCAGGCCGGTTTCCTGCCTGCCGGACAGCCAGCACCTGCCGCATTGACGCTCCCCGCTGGCACCCCGAATGCTTCGGGCGCACGGCGGAGCGGCAGGCTTGACAGGGTCGGTCCCGCCGCTATGTTCACGCCGGCTCCTGGCACTCGCGACTGACGAGTGCTAACAGGAACAGGCCAACTGAAACAGCACAGACGGAGGTCAGCAACATGGCGACTGCCGCTTCCACACAGATCCAGCCGCTGGCGGATCGCGT
>DATHVW010000166.1:0-7052 GCA_035461085.1 Longimicrobiales bacterium
TCGGGCTCCACGCCCAGCTCGTTGATGATGATCTCCTTGACCTTCGACTCGGTGTTGTCCGCCATCTTGTCCTCTTCGGTTAGTGTGTCAGATCACCATGCCGCCATCGACGACAATGACCTGCCCGGTAATATACGCCGCCCCCGGTCCTGCCAGAAACCGCACTACGGACGCAATATCGTCGCCGCGCCCGAGCCGCCCGAGCGCAATCTGCCCGAGCAGCGCCTCCCGTACGGTCTCGCCCAGCTCAGCCGTCATCTCCGTCTCGATGTAACCCGGCGCCAGCGCATTGCACAGGATGTTCCGCGACGCCAGCTCCTTCGCCACCGACATCTTCAGCCCGATCACACCGGCCTTCGAGGCGGCATAGTTCGCCTGCCCCTTGTTGCCTGTGATACCGACGACGCTCGTGATGTTGATGATACGGCCCTCACGACGCCGCATCATGCCGCGTGTCGCCGCCCTGATGGTATTGAACGTACCCTTCAGGTTCGTGTCGATCACGCGGTCCCACTCCGCGTCCGACAGGCGCATGAGCAGGTTGTCGCCCGTCACGCCCGCGTTGTTCACCAGGATGTCGAGGGATCCGAGATCCGACTCCACCTGTTTGACCAGCGCGTCCACCGCCGCCGCATCCGCCACATCGCAGCCGAAGCCGGCGTGCCCGTCACCGGGCAGCTCACCCGCGACCGCGGCCGCGCGGGCCGCATCACGCGCCACCACCGCAACGCGCGCGCCGGCAGACGCCAGATGCTCCGCAATGCTCCGTCCGATGCCCCGGCTGCCGCCCGTGACGACTGCAACCTTTCCGTCCAGCTCCCGACCCGCCATGGCCTCGCTCATGACATCACCGCTTCCACGTCCACCGCTGTCCCGATCGTGTGTGACGCCGCCCCGCGCTCGATCCGCTTGAGCAGCCCCGTCAGCACGCTGCCGGGTCCGATCTCGTAGAACTGCTGAACCCCGGCATCGAGCATGGTTCGCATCGAAGCGGTCCAGCGCACCGCGGATGTCAGCTGCTGGAGCAGCAGGCGACGCGCATCGGCTGCATCCACCACCGCAGCGGCCGTCACGTTGGAGACCACGGGAAAACGCGGCGGCGCCATGTTGACGGCGTCCAGCTGCGCACCCAGGCCCGATTCGGCGACCTTCATGAGCGGCGAGTGAAACGCCCCGGACACGTTGAGCTGCACGGCACGCCGCGCACCCGCTGCCTTCGCCAGATCCATCGCCCGCTCGACAGCCGCCACATCGCCGCTGATGACGAGCTGCCCGGGCGAGTTGTAATTGGCCGGTACGCAGACGCTCGTTCCTTCCGACGCCTCCGCGCACACCCGCTCCACAGCGTCATCCTCCAGTCCGAGCAGCGCCGCCATGGTGCCCGGGCGGTCCGCGCCGCTGAGCTGCATCAGCTCACCGCGCAGCCGCACCGTACGCAGGCCGTCGGCGAACGACATGGCACCGCTCGCGACCCACGCGCTGAATTCACCTAGACTGTGGCCCGCCGCTAGCGACACATCGCCGAGCCGCTCGCCTACGACGCGGAAGACGGCCACGGAGTGCGTCAGGATCGCCGGCTGCGCGACGCTCGTTGCCGTCAGCTCCTCTTCCGGACCCTCCCACGCGAGCTTCGACAGTGCGAAGCCGAGCGTCTCATCCGCCTCCTCGAACGTACGGCGGGCCTCCGGATACGCATCAGCCAGGTCACGGCCCATGCCGACGAACTGTGAGCCCTGGCCGGGAAACAGCAAACCTACCACCGCAGCACCGCCGACGCCCAGGTGAAGCCCGCACCGAACGCCACCATCATCACGTGATCGCCCTGCTTCAGCCGGCCCTGCTCCGCGGCCTCATCGAGCGCGATGGGGACGGTCGCCGAGCTCATGTTGCCGTAGCGGTCCACGTTCACGAACACCTTGTCCATCGGTACACCCGCGTAGCGGGCCGTCGCCTCGATGATGCGCATGTTCGCCTGGTGCGGCACGAGCAGATCGATGTCCGCTCCCGTCAGCCCAGCGCGCATCAGCGCCTGATCGGCCGCTTCCGCCATCGACCGCACGGCCGACTTGAACACCTCACGGCCGGCCATCTTCACCAGATGCGACTTCTGATCGAGCACCGCAATGTCCATCGGCACCTTCACGCCGCCCGCCGGCCGCCACAGCAGCTCGGCCAGCGTGCCGTCGGACCGGATGAAGCTCGACAGAACGCTGCCGCGCCCGGTGCCCGCGCGCCGTACCACGGCGGCGCCGGCGCCATCGCCGAAGAGAACACATGTCGCGCGGTCCGTCCAGTCAACGATGCCGCTCATCTTCTCGGCGGAAACGACGAGTGCGATCTCTGCGTTGCCGGACGCGATATGGCCTTCCGCCACGGCGAGGGCATAGATGAAGCCGGAGCACGCGGCGGAGATGTCATACGCAGCCGCGTTCGTCGCGCCGAGCAGCGCCTGCATGTCGCAGGCGGTGGACGGCAGCAGCCGGTCCGGCGTGGCCGTGGAGACGACGATGACGTCGATCTCGCCGGGCTGCACGTTCGCGCGCTCCATCGCAATGCGGGCAGCGCGTGCGCCCATGTCGGCCGCACCCATCTCCGGCCCTGCAATACGACGCTCGCGGATACCGGTTCTCTCGGTGATCCACTCGTCCGTCGTATCGACCATCGATTCCAGCTCCGCATTCGTCAGCACGCGGTCCGGCAGATAACGACCCGTCGCGACGATCTCGACGATCGGCTGCCTTGCCTTCATGACTCCTCCGCATGTGCACCGCTGCCGGCGCCCTGCCGTGCCGCATTGCCGTCATTCGCGGCAACGGCGCTTTCGATGTGTCCGACCAGCCGCGTCTCGACGGACTGGATGGCCACCCGGATCGCGTTGCATATCGCGCGCGGCGGCGAGCCGCCGTGACAGATGATCGTCACACCATTCACGCCCAGCAGTGGCGCACCGCCGTACTCCGTGTAATCGAAGACGCGAAACAGCGCGTCCAGGTCGAGCGCTCCCGGGTGCTCCGCCAGCTCCGTGGTCAGCATGCCGTGCATGAAGCCCATCACCGACTCGTAGAACTTCAGCAGCACGTTGCCGACGAAGCCATCCGCAACGAGCACATCGCAGATGCCGCGAATCACGTCGCGCCCTTCGATGTTGCCGACGAAGTTGAGGTCCGACTCGCGCAGCAGCCGGTGCGCCTCGACCGTCAGCTCGTCGCCCTTCTCCGGCTCCTCACCGATGTTCAGCAGCCCGATGCGCGGACTCGGACGCTGCCACACGTCCTCCACATAGATCGAGCCCAGCCGCGCAAACTGCAGCAGATGCTGCGGCTTGCAGTCCACGTTCGCTCCTGCATCGATCAGCAGGATCGGCTGCACCGTCGTCGGCAGGATCGTACCGATCGCCGGCCGGTCCACGTTCGGCAGCGCACGCAAAAGAAAAAGGGACGCAGCCATGACCGCACCGGTCGACCCGGCACTCACGAACGCGTCCGCTTCTCCATCCTTCTGCAGCTTCAATCCGACGACGATCGAGGAGGTCGGCTTGCGCCGTACCGCCGTCACCGCCGGCTCCCCCGGCTCGATCACGTCCTCCGCGTGCACCACGCGCAGGCGGCCAGCCGGTATGTCGTGTCGCTTCAGCTCCGCCTCGATCCGCGGCGCATCGCCGACCAGCACCAGCTCGAAGCTGCCCGGCAGCTCGCGCAACGCCTGAACCGCACCCTCCACCTCAATGGCGGGGTGTCGGTCCGTACCCATGGCGTCGAGCGCTATGCGCACCGAAACGCCCCTAGATTTCCTCGACCTCGATGACCTGCTTGCCCGCATACGTGCCGCACGTCGGGCACACCCGATGCGGCATCTTCGGATCCCCGCACTTCGGACACTTGTTGACCGTCGGCGTCTCCGCCTTCATCGCGCCGCGGCGCTTGCGCCTCCGCTGCTTCGATACCTTCCTCTTCGGTACGGCCATACATCCTCCTCACTCGGACCTCAGCCGCCGCAATGCGGCCCACCGAGGATCTTCGTCCTCCGTGCGACATTCGCACGTGGTTTCATTCAGGTTCGTTCCACACCGCGGGCAGAACCCGCGGCATCCCTCGTCGCAGTTGACGAACTCCGGCACCGCCAGCAGAACGTGCTCGCGCACTGCCTGCGTCAGGTCCAGATCACGGCCCTTCTCCGGCAGCGGATAGACTTCCTCCGCCTCTGCCTCCACCGGTGCCACACCCGAGCGGTACACGAAGATCAGCTCCTCGTCGATCTCGTACGGCACCGGCGCCAGGCAGCGGCGACACGACAGTTCCGCACGGCCGCTCACGTCACCGCGCACCACCACGTCCGACCCCGCCTGCTGCACTTCCAGATGCAGCTCGACCGGCTCGGCGAAGCGCCAGGGGAGCGTTCCCCACAGCTCATCGTCGGGCGGGATCGCGGCATCGATCCGGATCCGGTGCTGTTGCGCCAGGAGGCCCAGATCGACTTTCAGCATAGTCGTGAAAGATGCCGGATTTCGAAGGATGTGTCAACGGCGCGAACACGGTGCGGGAGAAGGCGACTGCCGGGCGCCGGGCCGTCGGGCGCCCCGGTCGCGTACGCACCGGGAGCGCGGACGGGTGCGGACGCACCGCGCAGCCGGTTTCCGACCGACGCGGGCATGGCCGTCTCCACCCGGGTCCCTGTCACCAGCAATACCACCTCCCCCGCTGCGCTGCGCGTCTAGAGCCGGTCAGCCTCGGCAAAGAAGAACGCGGCCTCGCGTGCGGCGTTCTCGTCGGAGTCCGAGGCGTGAATGGCATTCCGCTCCTTCGACTCGGCGTAGAGAGCACGAACAGTGCCCTCCGCCGCCTCCGCAGGGTCGGTGGCGCCGATGGTGTCGCGCAGCGACGTGACTGCGCTGTCCTTCTCCAGGAGAACGGGGATGCAGGGTCCGGACGTCATGAAGGCGACGAGGGAGCTGTAGAACGGCCGCTCGCGGTGAACTGCGTAGAACTCGCCGGCCTGGGACTGGGACAGGCTCAGCATGCGGATGGCCCGGATGACGAAGCCCCTGTCCTCGAGGTGGGCGAGGACCTTTCCGGCCTTGCCGGCGGCGACTGCATCGGGCTTGATGATGGCAAGTGTGAGGCTCATGAGTCGTTCTGCTGTGGTTACGGGTGATGGTTCGGGCCGTCTCAGCGGCCGAACAGCTTTCGGATGATGTCACTGCGGGTGAGGAAGCCCGTGAGCTTGCCCTCGCTGGTGACGGGGAACTGCTCGACATCCTTGTTGATCATCATGTTGGCGGCCTCCTCGAGGCCGAGCTCCTCGGCGATGCACAGTACCGAGCGCGTCATGATGTCCTTGACGCGCAGGGTCTCCGGAACCGTATCGGCCCCGCTCTCCTGACCTGCGCGCGGGATCTGCGGAAGCAGGCCGCGCATGATGTCCCACTCGGAGATGATGCCGAGTACTTCCTGTTTCTCGCCGACGACGGGTATGGCGCGCAGGCGCCGTCGCAGCATGAGATCCACGGCATCGCGCACGGTGGTCCCGGGCGTGACGCTGGAGACGCCGTGAATCATGATGTCGCGGACAGTGAGACGCGGCTGGAGGCGCATGTTGGCGAGGTCGGCCGCGGCGAGCACGTCATCGGGGGAGCCGGCGTTGACGATACGGTCGATGGCGCGCGGGTCGCGGAAGACGCGAGCGAGCGCGGCCACCGTCTGCAGGTAGAGGGTAGCGGCCTCGGTGGGCGCGAGTATGAGCGCGACCACGCGCGGCCGGGAGTCCATGCCCATGTCGCGGGCATCGAGGCCGGCAGGGGCGAGCCCCAGGGCCACCTGCAGGGAGTCCACGGCGGCAGTGCGATAGTGCGGCAGCACGACGTCCGGACCCACTGCGACGATGTCGCGGGCACGCGGCCCGTTGAGACCGCGCTCGACGGCAGCGGCATCACGCACCACACCGCTGGCGGCGAGCACGGCGACCATCTCACTCAGCGCGCCACGCAACGTCGTGGCCTGCAGCGGTGAGACGATGTGTTCGCGAGGCAGCAGCTCGATCAGCTGCATCACCCGTTACTCCCGACCCCCGCTCAGAGAACCTTCTGGATCAGGCCGACCACATCGGACGGCTTGCGTGCGACACCGATTCCGTTCTCCTCGAACGCCTGGATCTTCTCGGCGGCCGTACCGGCGGACCCGCTGATGATGGCGCCGGCGTGGCCCATGCGGCGTCCGGGCGGGGCGGTCTGTCCGGCGATGAATCCCACCACCGGCTTGCTCATCCGCTCGCGCACGTAGCGCGCGGCGTTCTGCTCGTCGGTACCGCCGATCTCACCGATCATGACGACGGCCTTCGTCTCGGCGTCCGCCTCGAACGCTTCGAGGCAGTCAATGAACGAGGTCCCGTTGATCGGGTCGCCGCCGATGCCGACGCACGTCGTCTGGCCGATGCCGGCCTGTGTCAGCTGATAGACCAGCTCGTACGTGAGAGTACCGGAGCGCGACACGACGCCCACCGGGCCGGGCGTCGCGATCTGACCGGGCAGAATCCCGACCTTCGACTTGCCGGGCGAGAGCAGTCCCGGACAGTTGGGTCCGAGCAGGCGCACGCCGCGGTCCTGCACGTAGGCGTACACCTTCGTCATGTCCAGCACGGGCACGCCCTCCGTGATGCACACGATGAACGGCACGCGCGCGTCCGCCGCTTCCATGATCGCGTCGGCGGCAAACGGCGGCGGCACGTAGATGACCGTGGCGTTCGCACCGGTGGCGCTCACCGCCTGTTCCATCGTGTCGAAGATGGGCGCCTTGCGTCCGCCGGGACCGTCGAAGCTCTGGCCGCCCTTGCCGGGTGTCACGCCGCCGACGACCTGCGTGCCGTACTCCATCATCTGGAACGCGTGGAACGAGCCGTCGCGGCCCGTGATGCCCTGGACGAGCAGCTTGGTGTTCTTGTCAATGAAAATGGACATTGCTCAGGCCTGCCTGGCGAGTTCAACGGCCTTCTGCACCACATCGTCCATCGACGTGGTTGCACTGTAGCCGGCGTCTTTGAGGATGCGGAGCGCTTCTTCT
>DATHVW010000167.1:0-6665 GCA_035461085.1 Longimicrobiales bacterium
ACTGGTTTCTCGTCGGCCCCGAGGAGGCGCGGTTGGCCGGCATCGTCCGGCGATTGCCCGGCTGTGGCTCCGAACGGCTGGAGCGCGACCTACTGGCCGGCGTGCTTCCCACGATCCTGGAAACGACACGGCCCCGCGCCGTCGTTCACGCGCATCCGGATGGCAGCGACGGCACCGGACTCGTACTCTCCGAATTCCGGCGCCGGAACATGCCGGCGGATTACATCGCCATCGGCACCGACGGTACCGCCGTGCGCGAGGCGGTCCAGCGCGCCATGCGCGAGGGGACGACCGCCGCCCGCGGCACCATCGCCGATCCCGCGGTCGAGATGCCCACGGAGCTCGGGCGAGCGAGGCCCCGGCTCGTGCTCTGCCTCGGCAATGCCCTCGGCCGGTACACCCGCCTCGGCGCCGTTAGGATGCTACGGGCCGTGCGGGCGACGATGGCACCGGGTGAATCGCTCCTCCTCGGGGTGGATCTTCGCAACGATGTGCAGGCACTCGAGATGGCGTTCAACGACACCACCGGCGTGATCGGGGAGTACCACAAGCGGGTCCTGGCGGCCGCGAGCCGCGAGCTGAATGCGACCTTCGACGTCGAGCGGTTCGATTTCCGCGTCGTCTACGATGTGGAAGGCCGGCGGCTCGAGATGTGCCTCGTCGCCCGCGACGCGCACGACGTCGACGTGCCGGGCCTGGGAACGCTGGCACTGCGGCGCGGCGAGTTGATCCGCACCGCGGCAAGCGCGACGTTCAGCCGGGGCAGCATTGCCGGCATGCTGACGGGCGTGGGCTTCGATCTGCGCGGATGGGTCCCGGACGCCGCCGATTCGTATGCGATCGCGGTCGCGGCTCCCGCGGTCTAGCGCGATGTGGGAGCTCATTGACAGCGCCACCGCCGACGCCGAGCTTGATCCGAAGACGACTGGTGCACCGCACACAATAGAGCGCGACCCGCGCATGGACCACCCCCCGTTGGTCTCCGCCCCTCCGTTGCCGGTTCCCGGTACTCCGCCGGCTCCCGCAGACTTCCAGGGACTGGTGGTCAGCGTACTGCCGTCGGCGTTCGGCTACGCCTTGCGCCTGACGAGGAATCGGGCCGACGCCGAGGACCTGGTGCAGGATGCGGTGCTGCGTGCCGTGCGTGGCGAGCACACCTTCGAGCCGGGTACCAACTTCAAGGCCTGGTTCTTCCGGATCCTCCTGCGATGCTTCTGGTCCCGGCACCGCAAGCAGCGGCGCAGCCCCTCGACGATGGATTTCGACGATACGCCGGACCTGTACCTGTACGCCCGCGCGGCCGAGGCCGGGCTGCAGCGCGACGGTGAAGATCCGGCCGGGGCGCTGTTTCAGCAACTGGGCACCGAACGAGTGGCCGATGCCATCGCCCAGCTCCCTGAGGAGTACGGCGTGGTGTGCACCCTCTACTTCATGGAGGACTTCGCGTATCAGGAAATCGCCGATGTCCTCGAGGTGCCGGTGGGCACCGTACGTTCCCGACTACATCGTGGAAGGAAAATGTTGCAGAAATCCTTGTGGCGGGTGGCGGTCGACGCCGGCATCATCGCCGATCCAGCGGAGGGCGCATGACCGGATTCAATCGCTTCAGCTGCGAGGAGGCGTTCCGGCGCCTCGGCGACTACCTCGATCGCGAGTTGAGCGCCTCCGAGATGGCGCTCATCGACGAACACCTCGAGATCTGCGCCGGATGCGCGCGGGAATTCGCGTTCGAACGCAGCATTCTGAATGGCGTCCGCACCAAGCTGCGGGAGGTCGAACTCCCCGCAGACCTGCGCGCGCGCATCGCCACACTCCTCGAGGAATCAGCGACCGGCCGCAGCGACGAGTGATCGTCAGGCACGGGTCGGCGGCAGGGCCGTGAGTAGCGCTTGCAGCTCCGCGCCGGCGTAGCCGAGCCGCATCAGCACGTCCACGGACAGCGAATGCAGTCCCTCACGGACCGACGGCAGATCCGCCGTGGACGGCGTGAGGGTACGCACCGTCTCCAGGCCGCGTGCCCGGTGCAGGCCTTTACACCGCGCGAAAACGGTGCCTGACCACAGCGCATCGGTGAACTCCGCATCGTCCAGCACCGCGCCGTTGAACGACGCGAGTGATAGATCCGCATGCGCCAGGATCGCTCCACCGAGGGTCGTTCCGTTCAGAAGCGTCCCCACCAGCGAGGCGTGGGCGAGCCGTGCGCCGCGCAGGTCCGCGAAGCTCAGGTCGGCGCCCGCCAGGTCGGCCCCCGTGAAATCCGCCTCGCGCAGGTTGCACCGCGAGAAGTCGACGCGGTGACAATTCGCGTTCACGAATCGCGCGCCGACCAGGTTCGAGTTCTTCAGCACCACCCGCGTCAGATCGGCATCGCTGAAATCCGTGCCGGCCGGACCACTCGTCGCGAGGTTGATCGCCTGCAGCCGCGCGTCGCCGAGACTCGCCTGACGAAAGCTGGCGCCGCTGAGATTGGCGAGCGTGATGTCGGCACGAACGGCCGAGGCGTTCGCGAAGGAGGCGCCGCGCAGGTCCGAAAGGCACAGGTCCGCGCCCTGCAGCTCGGCCCACGAGAGATCCGCCCCTGCCAGGTCCGCGTACGGCATCACCGCTTGCGCCAGCGCAGCCCTCGACAGCGACGTGCCCTCGCGCTCGAGAATGAACGCGCCCGTATCCCAGCGGCGAACCACGACCATGCGGAAAGCGCCTCCGTCGCGTCCAGTGCCCTGTTGGCTGCTCAGTCCAGATCGACGTCGATGACGCCGTCGTGCTCCTCCAGTTCCTCGGCGGCGCTCCTCAATCGGGAGGTCGACCCGCGGACCCGCAGGTCGACGACCTTGGAGCGCGGCGTCTCGCGGACCTCGAATCGGTCGATGCGAAGGCCGCTCTCCTCCAGGATCTGGCGCACCTGCGTCGCGGGCACGTGCCCGCGGAGCCGCACCGAGCCGCGCACGCGCCGCCGCTCCAGCACCCATTCCTCGAAGCGGCCCAGCAGCACCAGCACGACGATCACGAGCACCGTGGTGCCGATGCCGGCGATGTACTCGCCGGCCCCGCAGAGCATCCCGATCGCCGCAACCACCCAGATCGTGGCGGCCGACGTAAGGCCGTGGATGCCGCCGCGCGTCTGGATGATGGTGCCCGCGCCCAGGAACCCGATGCCGGTCACGATCTGTGCGGCGATCCGGCCCGGATCGGAGATGGGACCCGTGCCCATGCCGGCGATGTCGATGGACAGGTCCGTGATGATGGCCGCGCCGAGACAGATCAGGATGTTCGTGCGCAGGCCCGCCGGCTTGCCGGAGAGCTCGCGCTCCAGCCCGATCACCCCGCCCAGCGCCGTCGCGACGAGGAGCTTGACGAGCAGATCGAGCCGCAGCGGATCGATCAGGGCGCCGACGGTCTCGATGGCCGGACTTCGTTAGGGAGGCGGCGCATCCGACTCGTGCTCGGTGTGCGAATCGAGGTCCCGCATCTCGTCGGCGGACACGGACGGCGAGTCGTCGTCGAAGGCGAGGCTCCGCGCGGTCGCATCGAGCTGCGCGATGGTCGCCTCGTCGGCATCCACGGGCGTGAAGAAGTTGCGGAACACGCGTCCCTTGCACTTCTCGCATTGCAGCCCCGCGGGCGGCGTCTCGGAGAAGTGCTTCTCGTGTCCGCACGTAATGCAGACCAGGGTCAGAAGGCCGTGCGGCCGGTCAGCGGCGCTCATGGACGTCTCGGAATTGAGGTTGAGTCCTCCGCCAGTGCAAGAGGCGTGCGTGATCGGACCGCCGCCGTCACAGGAGTCCCATCCGCTCCTTCACTTCTGCCATCGTCTCGCGCGCGATCGAGCGGGCGCGCTCGGCCCCCGCCTCGAGGATCTCGCGTACCCTGCCTCCGTCCGCGCGCAATGCGGCCGCGCGCTCGTGGATCGGCTCGAGCTCCACGCGCATCGAGGCGAGCAGCACCTGCTTGCACTCGATGCACCCCCATCCGGCGGTGCGGCACTGGTGCGCGACGTGCTCGACGGTCTCCGGCGTGCTGAACGCCTGGTGGAGATGGTAGATGTTGCACACTTCCGGTGTGCCGGGATCCGTGCGCCGAACCCGCTTGGGGTCCGTGACCGCGGGGCGCAGCTTCTGCCAGACCTCGTCGAAGGGCTCGAGCAGGCCGACGGTGTTGCCCATCGACTTGGACATCTTCGTCTGCCCATCGAGCCCCATCACGCGCCGCGTCGGGGTCAGGGCAGGCTGCGGCTCCGGAAAGAACGGGGCGTCCGCCGCATAACGGGCGTTCCACTTCCGCGCGATCTCCCGGCTCAGCTCGAGATGCTGCACCTGGTCCTCGCCCACCGGCACGAGGTCGGCGCGGTACAGCAGGATGTCGGCGGCCTGCAGCACCGGATAGTTGAGCAGCCCCGCCATGATGCTCTCCTGCCGCTGCGCCTTCTCCTTGAACTGCGTCTGCCGTTCGAGTTCCCCGAGCGGCGTGAGCGTATTGAGAATCCAGTTCAGCTCTGTATGTTCCGGAACCTGTGACTGGACGAACAACGTGCTCCGTTCCGGATCGATCCCCGCCGCCAGCAGCGACACCGCCATCTCGAGTGTGCGCTGCCGGAGCATCGCCGGATCCGTCGGCACCGTGATCGCGTGATAGTTCACGATGCAGATCAGGCAGTCGTAGCGGTGCTGCAGCGCGACCCAGTTCTTGACGGCGCCCAGGTAGTTTCCGATGTGCAGCTCGCCCGACGGCTGGATTCCGCTGAAGATTCTCGGCATTCGCGCAACATATGAGTGCCCCGAATAGCGTGCAATGGAGTCAGCCCGAGCGCGCCGGAGTGCTCGGCATCGCACTCACGGCAGCCACCGGCGCGGCGACGCTCATCCGTAGTCGGGCCGACGAGGCATCCACGCTCGAGTGGCGGGAGAAGAGCTCCACCGATTTCGTCTCCGACGTGGACATGGCGGCGGAAGAGACCATCCGCGCCGTGCTGGCCCGCGAATGCCCGGATGCCGTCATCGTCGCCGAGGAAGGATCTCCCGACGCTGCGCTCGGCGCCGCGATCACCTTCGTCGTCGATCCGCTCGATGGGACCACGAACTTCCTCCACGGATACCCCGAGTACGCGGTGTCCATCGGCGTCCTGGAGCACGGCACGCCGGTGGCGGGCGTGGTGATCAACGCCGCGACCGGCGAACGCTTCACCGCGCGTGCCGGCGGCGGTGCGTGGCGAAACGGCACACCGATCCGCGTCTCTCGCATAACGTCGCCCGCTCACGCGCTGATCGGCACCGGATTTCCGTTCAAGCACCTCGACCAGCTCGAGGCCTATCAACGGCAGTTCGCGGCCGTGATGCGCGCCACCTCGGGCGTCCGGCGCGCCGGCGCCGCGGCGCTGGATCTGGCGGACGTCGCGTGCGGCCGCTTCGACGGCTTCTGGGAGCTCGTGCTCATGCCCTGGGATTTCGCCGCAGGCCTCCTCCTCGTCCGCGAGGCGGGCGGCATGGTCACGAACCTCGACGGCACGGACCCGGGGTTCGGCGAGAGCGCGATCGTGGCTGGCAATCCGGCGATTCACCACTGGCTGCTGGGCGCCATCGCCCGCGCGGAGTAGCGCCGTGCCGCTCATCGAATGCGTGCCCAACTTCTCGGAGGGGCGCCGGCCGGAGGTGATCGAGGAGATCCGCGACGCCATCGCCGCGGTACCGGCCGTGCGCATCCTGGACTGCTCGAGCGACCCGTGGCACAACCGCACCGTCATCACGTTCGCCGCTCCACCCGATGCCGTGGTGGAGGGTGCGTTCGCCGGCATCCGGATCGCACGCGATCGCATCGACCTGACGAGCCACGCCGGCGTACACCCGCGGATGGGCGCGGCGGACGTCGTGCCGTTCGTGCCGCTCGACGGCGCGACGCTCGACGACTGCGCCGCCCTGGCACACGCCCTCGGGGACCGGGTCGGGCGCGAACTGCACATCCCCGTGTTCCTCTACGAGCACGCGGCGTCGCGGCCGTCGCGCCGGAACCTCGCCGACGTCCGCCGCGGCGGGTTCGAGCAGCTGCACGACGAGATCGGCACCTCGCCCGAGCACGCGCCGGACTACGGTCCAAACCGCATGCACCCGACGGCCGGCGCGGTGGCGATCGGCGCACGCCCCTTCCTCGTCGCGTTCAATGCCTATCTCGGCGGCGCGGAGCACCTCGCGGCGGTGCGCGACCTGGCCCGCGCCGTACGCGAGTCCTCGGGCGGGCTTCCCGGTGTGAAGGCCCTCGCTCTGGACGTCGATGGCACGGCCCAGCTCTCGATGAACCTCGTGGACCTCGACCGCACCGGACTGGCCGCGGTGTTCGCGACGGTCGAGCGCGAGGCTCGGCGTCGCGGGCTGATCGTGGGCCGCACCGAGATCATCGGGCTCGTGCCGGAACGCGCGCTGTGGGACGCCGGCGCGGCCGCGCTGCGCCTGACGAGATTCACCCCGGACCGCGTACTGGAACACCGCCTGCGCGCCACCGCGGCCACCCCCGACGTCGAAACGCTGATCGACCGCATCGCGGCGCCGACCACGGCGCCCGGAGGCGGCAGCGTCGCCGCGCTGGCTGGCGCGTTGGCTGCCGCACTGACGGAGATGGTCGGAGGCATCGCCGCGCGCCGGTCGCGGGGTGGGAGCGCCGCCACCGAGGCGGCACTC
>DATHVW010000168.1:0-35518 GCA_035461085.1 Longimicrobiales bacterium
CACGGTCTATGTCGGGCCCGGACTTAAGGAGATCTTGATGACGAGAGTAGTCGCGTTCGCCGCGGTCGCCAGCGCGCTCACGCTTACCGCCTGCGACGGATTCGGACAGGCCATGACGTCGCACACGGACGTGCTCGCGCGTGCCGGTGGCCATGAGCTGGCGGTCGAGCAGGTCACGAACATGCTCGCTCCGGCGACACGGCTGCCGGTGCAGCCGGAGGTCGTCGATGCGGTTGCGAACCTGTGGGTCGATTACACGCTGCTGGCCCGTGCCGCGGCGGAAGACTCGACGTTCCAGCAGCTGGATCTGGATGCGATCATCGTGCCGTTCTTCAATCAGCAGCTGGTCTACCAGCTGCGCGAGCGCGTGATCACCGTTGACACGATGATCGCCGATGATGAGCTGCGCCGGCTGTTCGATCAGGACCAGCCGAACGCGGAAGTCCACGCGCGCCACATCCTGTTCCAGATGCCCGCCGATGCGTCGCCGGCCGCACGTGACAGTGTGATGGCACAGGCGCGGCAGGTGCTGCAGCAGGCGCGGTCCGGTGCGGACTTCGCGCAGCTGGCGGCGCAGTACAGCCAGGAGCCGGGTGCGGCGGATCGCGGCGGTGATCTCGGCTACTTCGGCCCGACCGACATGGTGCAGCCGTTCGCGGAAGCGGCGTTCGCGCTGAGCCCCGGCGAGATCAGCGACCTGGTGGAGACGCCGTTCGGCATCCACATCATCAAGGTCGAAGACAAGCGGCTGCCGGAGTTCGAGCCGTTGAAGGACCAGTTCCGTCAGCAGGTGATCCAGCAGCGCTACGCCACTGCGGAGGATGCGTACCTGACGCAGCTGACGGAAGGCAAGCGTCTCGAGGTACAGGAGGGCGCTGTGGACATCGCGCGCGACCTGGCCCGCAAGCCCGGCACTCAGCTGAACAGTCGCCAGGCGCAGCGTGCGATGGTGAGCTACACGGACGGTGCGCTCACCGCGGGCGAGTATCTCTCTCTGATGCAGCAGCGTCCGCCGCAGGATCGCGGATCCGTTGCGGGAGCGAGCGACGAGCAGCTGCGTGACTGGTTGCGCCTGCTCGCGCGCGACGAGATCCTGATCGAGGAGGCGAAGGCGCAGGGCATCTCGACACCGCCGGCCGAGCAGGATTCAGCGCGCATGGAGCTGCGCCGGCAGCTGCAGGGCGCGGCTCGTGAGGCGGGGCTGCTCGGTGCACCGGCGGCCACCGGTGACGGCACCGGCGCCTCCCAGCAGCAGGTGATGGCGCTGCTGAGTGGCATCATCTCCGGCGAGCGCAATGTCGTTCAGATCGGCTCGGCAAGCTTCCTCCTGCGTGAGAAGTACGGCGCGGAGATCTTCGAGCGGGCGATCCCGGTCGTCGTCGCGCGGGTGCAGGAGCTGCGTCCGCCGCAGCCGCAGGGCCCGCCGGAAGGCATGCCGATGCCGCAGCAGGCGCCGCCGCCGGCACCGGCACCCGACACCGGAAACTGACGCCGCTGCGCGCAGATTCGCAGGAACACGTGTCCTGTGAGGGGATATAAACACGGGCCGGCGCTCAGGCGCCGGCCCGACTCATTCCTGAAGGTACCATGACGCGAACGCTCTTCCTTGCCGGCGCGTTGCTCTGCGCGGCAGTCCCGCTCGCGGCCCAGGAGCCGGAGCAGCGCATCGACCGTGTCGGCCACATTGTGGCGATGGTCGGTGACAGCGCGATTCTGAACTTCGACATCCAGGAAGCCATCCTCGCGCGCGCCGCGCAGGTGCGGCAGCAGCCGCCGGATCCCGGAACACCGGAGTACGCGCAGCTGGAGAAGATCGTGCTCGACGATCTGATCGCGGAGCTGCTCGTGCTGCAGGATGCGCTGCGCGATACGACCATCGTCGTGCCCGAAGACCAGATCGCGCGGGCCGTGCAGCGCCAGATCGACCAGGATCAGCAGCAGCTGGGAGGCGCCGTGCAGCTGGAGAGCGAGCTGCGGACCAGCGGCCGCACACTGGCCGACTACCGCTCAGCGCTCACGACACAGTACCGCAAGCGGGAGATCCTCCGGCTCTATCAGTCGAAGATGGCGCAGTCGCGCCGTGCCCCGCGCGTAACCGAGCAGGAGCTGCGCGAGGCGTTCGAGCAGCAGAAGGCACAGCTGCCGATGCGCGAGGCATCGTTGACGTTCCAGCAGATCGTCATGCGGGCCGAACCGTCCGAAGCGGCCCTCGCCGAGGCGCGTACACGTGCCGATTCCGTGGTGAAGCTGATCCGGCAGGGAGAGGACTTCGCAGAGCTGGCGCGACGGTTCAGCGACGACGGTACCCGTGAGAACGGTGGCGATCTCGGGTTCATTCGCCGCAGCGATGTGGTGCGCGAGTTCGCCAACGTCGCATTCAACCTGAGTCCCGGCGCCATCAGCGCCCCGGTCAAGACACAGTACGGCTACCACCTCATCAAGGTGGAGCGCGTGCGCGGCGCCGAGGTACAGGCCCGCCACATCCTGCTGCGCCCGGAGATCTCCGCAAGCGACGCCGTGCGTGCGCGCGCCCGCGCCGATTCCGTGGCAGCCCGCGCGCGTGCCGGCGAGGACATGGCGACGCTCGCGGAACAGTATGGTGATGCCGAAACGCCTCTGCGCGGAGGACCGGCACCCATCGACACGCTGCAGCGCGTGTTCCAGATCGACCTGGCGGACGCGGCGCCCGGCCACATCATCGGCCCGATCCCCGTCGGCGGCCAGGACCTGGCCTCGGAGTTCTATATCCTGCGCGTGCTCGAGCGCGAGGAAGAACGTGAATGGCGCGTAGATGATCCCCAGATGAGCTGGCTGCGTGACCGTGTCGCGCAGCAGAAGCTGCTCGACGAGATCGTCGAGGAACTGCGACGATCGACGTACGTCGACATCCGCAGTTCCTAGGAACAGGCCGATCGGTGAGCGGCGCAGCTCCTGACCGCACACTGCGGATCGCCGTGACACTCGGTGATCCGCGCGGGATCGGCCCGGAAGTAGCCGCCACGGCCGCCCGGCAGTACCGCGACACGCACCCCCATCATCTGACGTTCATCGGTCCCGGCGGCACGGGGGCGGAGGCGGCCGCCGATGCGTTCATCGACGTCGGCGCGTGGCCACCGGCCGCCGGCGCGCAGGACGTCGCGGCCGCCGGGCGCCTCGCCGGTCTCGCCATTGACCGCGCCGTCGAGCTCGCGCTCGAAGGCGCGGTTGATGCCATCGTCACGGCACCCATCGACAAGGCGGCCCTCCACGCCGGAGGCTACGACTTTCCCGGCCACACCGAGATGCTTGCTTCGCGGTGCGGCATCGCCGATGTTGTGATGATGATGGCCGCAGAGACCACCGCACTGGGCGGTCCTCTGCGCGTCGTGCTGGCGACAACTCACATCGCACTGGCGCAGGTGCCTCTCGCATTTACTGCCGACCTGCTGATGACGCAGACGCGCATCACCGCTCGCTCCCTGCGCGACGGCTGGCATATCACATCCCCGCATATCGCGCTGTGTGCGTTCAATCCGCACGCTTCCGACGGCGGACTCTTCGGCGACGAGGAGGAACGCATCTATGCCCCGGCGATCGCCGCCCTGCGCGCCGACGGCCTGCGCATCTCCGGCCCCGTTCCGGCTGACACCGTATTCCTGCGCGCCGCCCGCGGTGAGTTCGACGCCGTGATCGCGCCATACCACGACGTGGGGATGGCCGCGTTCAAGACGGCGGCGTTCGGGAGCGGCGTCAACGTCACGCTCGGTCTGCCTTTTCCCCGTACATCGCCCGACCACGGCACGGCGCTCGACCTGGCCGGCCGCGGCACCGCCGATCCCTCGTCCATGCTCGAGGCCATGCACCTGGCAGCTCATCTCGCCGGCGTGCGTGCCGCGCAGCCTCGGTTGCACACATGATTCGACTGGACAACGTCACGAAGGACTATCCGCGGAACGCCGGTGCGCTGAACGGTGTGACGTTCGAGCTCCACAAGGGGGAGTTCTGCTTCCTCACGGGTCACAGCGGCGCGGGCAAGTCCACGATCCTCAAGCTGATTCACATGGTGGAGCGGCCCACGTCGGGTGAGGTCCGTGTGAGCGGATACTCGTCCACCAGCATCCGCAGCCGTGATGTCGCGCTGCTGCGCCGCAAGATCGGCTATGTCTTCCAGGACTTCCGCCTGCTGCAGGATCGCACGGCTGCGGAGAACGTCGCATTCGCACTGGAAGTCACGGGAGCGCGTCAGACCGTGATCCGTTCGAAGGTGGGACGGCTGCTCGCGCACGTAGGCCTCGCCGCAAAGGCGGAGAAGCTGCCGATGGAGCTGTCGGGCGGCGAGCAGCAGCGGGTCGTGATCGCCCGCGCACTCGCGCATGATCCACTCGTGCTGCTGGCCGACGAGCCGACGGGCAACCTGGATGAGCGCGCGACCGACGGCATCTTCGACATGTTCCGGTCGATCAACGCCGCCGGCACCGCCATCCTGTTCGCCACACACAATCTGGACCTGGTGCGGCGCAACCCGTCGATCCGGCTGGTCGAGCTGGCGCACGGAGAGATCATCCACGATTCGGCCCGGGAGCGCGGAGCTGATGTACGCACTTCGTGAGGCCGCGACGGCATTTCGCCGCGCACCGGTACTGACCGGTCTTTCGGCCGCCATGATCGCGCTGTCGCTGTTCGTCATCGGCCTTTTCGGTCTCGCGGCGCACAACGTCCGTCAGGCCATCCAGGACGTCGAGTCGCGCGTCGAAGTGGTCGCATACCTGCGCGATGACGCCCCGCCAGAATCCATTCAGGCGGCTCAGCAGGACATCGAACGATTCAGCGAAGTGAGCGAGGTGCGTTTCATCTCGCGCGAGGAAGCGCTCGCCGTTGCGCGGCGCGAGCTGGATGAGCTCAGCAACATCTTCGGTTCCCTCGAGAGCAATCCGCTGCCCGCATCGCTGGAGGTCTCACTGATCCAGGGCCAGGCGGACGAGTCGGTGATCCGGTCGGTCGCCAGCCGCATCCGCGACATGCCGATCGTGGAGGAAGTGCAGTTCGGCGAGGACTGGGTGGACAAGGTGTACGTGCTGCGCCGCGTTGCCGGTCTCGCCATGCTCACGCTCGGGCTCGGGTTCGCGGCCGTTGCAGCGCTCATCATCGGCGCGGCCATCCGCATGGCCGTATTCGCGCGTCGTGACGAGATCATCATCATGCGACTCGTCGGTGCGACCGACGCGTTCATTCGCCGGCCGTTCGTCATCGAAGGCATGATCACGGGACTCATCGGCGCCGTGCTGGCCGTTCTGGGTACCTGGGGCGTCTTCCGCCTGCTGTCGAACTCCGTCGTTCAGCTGACGTGGATCCCCGGCGCCTGGCTGATCATGGGTGTGGCCGCGGGTACCGTGGTCGGTCTCCTCGCCAGCATGATCGCGGTACGCCGGCACCTCGGCGAGATCGTCTGAGCATGTCTGCCGTCATGCGCCTGCCAGCCGTGCTCCTGGCCGTCGGTCTGCTGACGCTCGCGCTTGCGTCCGGCGCTGCCGCACAGCAGAACGACATCCAGCGTGACCTGCGCGAGAGCCAGCTCAAGCTGGACTCCATTCAGGCAGAACGGCAGCGACTGCAGCGCGAGATGGAAACCCTGCAGAACCGGGTGCGCGACGCGTCGCGTGAGCTGGTGAACATCGAGCGCCAGCAGGAGGCGTCGCGCAGTGCGCTCATGGAGCTCGATTTTCAGGCCGATCTGCTGACGGAGAGCGTGGAGCGCGCGACACGCGAACACAATGCGACGCGCAGCCGGCTCGCGCAGCGGACGGATGACCTGCACGCGCGGCTGCGCTCGATCTACAAACGGGGCCGCATGCATTCGGTCCAGGTCATCCTGGCGGCGCAGAGCTTCAGTGATCTGCTGAATCGCTACAAGTACCTGAACCTGATGGCCATCTACGACCGGATGGTGGTGCAGGAGTTCACGCGCCTCGAGCAGCAGCTCGCGCAACAGGAGCTGGAGATGCGTGAATCGCTTCAGCGACTGGAGGCACTGCGCGAGGAGAAGTCCGGTGAGGTGGCGCAGCTGGAACGCGCAGAGAGCCAGCGTCAGGCGACCCTGCGTCAGTTCCGGCAGCAGGAATCGCGGACGGCATCGCGTCTCGACGAGCTGGAGCGCGAGCAGCAGCGGCTGGCCGGCGCGATCGAGGACCTCGAGCGACGTCGTCGGGAAGCAGAGGCACGGAGCGCCACGCCCAACCGGCCGGCATCGATCTCGACACGCGATCTGGGCACGCTGAACTGGCCCGTAAACGGCAATGTGCTGTATCGCTTCGGCCCCGATCGAAAGCCGAACGGCATCGTGCTCAAGCACCAGGGGATCGGCATTGCGGCGCCGGCCGGCACCGCCGTGGCGGCCGTGGAGAGCGGTGTGGTCGAGTTCGCCGGTCCGTTCCCCGGCTACGGCCCGACCGTCATCATCAGCCACGGCGGCGGCTATCGCACGCTGTATCTCTACCTGCAGACCATCGAGGTGGAGGTCAACCAGGTGATCCGCGCCGGTCAGGGCATAGGAACTGTCGGGGGCGAGCGCACGGCGGAAGGCGCGCACATCGAATTTCAGGTGCGCGTCCCCATCGACGGCGCCATCGAGCCCGTCGATCCGCTGGCGTGGCTCCGCGCCCGCGCCGGCACCCAGATCCCATGACGCTGCTGCCCGTCGAGGGACACGAGGCGGTCAAGGCATCGCTCGCCGTGTCGGTGGCGGAAGGCCGTCTGCCCGATTCCCTGCTCTTCCACGGGCCGGCCGGCGTCGGCAAGCAACGCCTCGCGCTCTGGCTCGGACAACTGCTCCTGTGCAGCCGTCCATCCGCTCAGGGTCCCTGTGGCGAGTGTCAGTCGTGCCGGATGGCGGTCCGGCTCGAGCATCCCGACCTGCACTGGTTCTTCCCGCTGCCCCGCCCGAAAGGCGTCGGTGACCGGCTGGGCGATGCGCTGGAGGAGGCGCGGGCCGCGGAGCTGGCGGCGCGCCGGGCAGAGCCCCTTCGCGCCACTACCGCCGACGGAATGGCGGGCATCTATCTCGCGCACGTGCACGTTCTGCTGCGCAGCGCGAACAGCCGCCCCGCCATGGGCCACCGCAAGGTCTTCGTGGTCGGCGATGCCGAAGCGCTCGTGCCCCAGGAGGCCAGTCCCGAGGCCGCCAACGCGCTCCTCAAACTGCTCGAAGAGCCGCCCGCCGACACCACGATCATCCTGACCGCTGCCGATCCGGCCGTACTGCTGCCGACCATCCGGTCCCGCCTGCTGCCCGTTCGCGTCCGGCCGCTCCCCGCCGCCGCGGTCGAGCAGTTTCTCCAGAAGTTCGCAGGCGCATCGCCGCTCATCGCGCAGCGTGCGGCGCGACTCGCACAGGGCTCGATCGGCCGCGCTGTCGGATTCCTGCCGAACAACAAGGACGCGGGGCCCCTCGAGGAGGTCCGCGCAGCCGCACGCGCCCTCCTCGAAGCGTCACTCGCGGGGACGGCCGCACCGCGCATGGCTGCTGCACTCGCGGAGAGTCCGGCCGGCGCACGCGGCGCCTTCAGCGACACGCTCGAGGACCTCACAATCTGGCTCCGTGACCTGGCGGTCGCCGGGGCCGGCGCCGACGACGTTCTCATCAACGTCGACGCTGCCGACTGGCTCCGTGCCATGGCGGCGCAGCACCCCGGTGCAGCCGCGGGCGTGCCCGCAGCCCTTCGTGACGTGGAAGCCACCCTCCAGCTGACGCAGCTCAACATCAACCCTCAGCTTGCGCTTGCCGGCCTGCTCCGGAAACTGCACCGCCGGCTGACGCTGCGCGCCTGACCCCAAGTTCCGGTCCCGCAACAGCTTGGCGACCTGGACCGGGCGTCAGGACACGGTGCCCCTCTCCACGCTCCACCCCAAGACTCTTCACGACGCAACCGCTGGGGCGCTACATTGGGCTGAATGAGCAGTGACACGGAGCCGCGCCTGACACACCTGGCGGACGACGGCCGGGTGCGGATGGTCGATGTCGGCGAAAAAGCCGAGACGGAGCGGACCGCCGTGGCGGAGGGTGTGCTGCGGATGCAGCCAGCGACGCTGACGGCACTCCTGGAAGGACGCACCCCGAAAGGGGATCCGCTCGCTGTCTCGCAGATTGCTGGCATCCAGGCGGCCAAGCGGACAGCGGATCTGATTCCGCTCTGTCATCCGCTTGCGCTCACACAGGTGGACGTCGAGCTGGAGACGGACCCCGACATTCCGGGTGTCCGTGCGCGCGCGACGGTGCGTCTCCGCGGGCGCACCGGAGTGGAGATGGAGGCGCTGACCGCTGTCAGTGTAGCGCTGCTCACCGCGTATGACATGCTGAAGGCAGTGGATCGCGAGATGGTGATCGAGCGCGTGCACGTCCTCGCCAAGGAGGGCGGCCGCAGCGGCTCGTGGCGGGTGGGGACGGGTGTCGATGACAGGAGGTCGTCGAGTGAGTGAACCGCGACCGGAACGCAGGGTGGGCGACATGCAGCGGCACATCACGCCGCCGCCCACCGACGTTCCGATGAGGAGAAACACGCAGGACGCGAATCGGCCCGGCAAGGGTCGAGTCGCGGCGTGGTGGCGCGAGTCGCGCAGCATCGTCGTTTCCGTTGCCCTCGCCAGCGTGATGTTCCTGCTGGCCGCCGCGGCCGCACTGGGGCCACAGCCCGGCGCTGCGATCGATTCGCTCGAGGCTGAGCTGCGACGGACGCAGAGCGAGCTGAGTGCGCGCCAGGGTGAGCTCGAGCTGGCGCGGCTCGAGCTTGGCCGGCTCAGCAACATCGTCTCACAGTCCGCGGCGCATCGCATCCCTGCCGACCTCGCCGCCGCCGTGTACGACATCGCGTTGTCCGAAGGTGTGGACCCGGTTCTGGCGTTCTCATTGATCCGCGTCGAGAGCGGGTTCACGCGGCGCGCGGTCTCCTCGGCGGGCGCGGTAGGATACACACAGGTGATGCCGAGCACGGCGTTCTGGCTGCAGCCCGGACTGGGCCGCGAGGATCTCTTCGAGCGCGACACGAACCTGCGTCTCGGGTTCCGCTACCTGCGCATGATGATCGAGCAGTACGACGGCGACCTGCATCTCGCGCTGCTCGCATACAATCGCGGGCCGGGTCGGGTGGACGAGATCCTGCGAGCGGGCGGTGACCCGTCGAACGGGTACTCCTTCAACGTGCGCAGCGGGCTGCCCGGCTCGACGCTGAAAGCGCTGCGTCTGCGCGGCGACTGAAGCACTACGATTCCCAGCAAAGAAAATGGGCGGTCCAAGTGCATGGACCGCCCATTTTTTTTCTCCGGACCCGGCTTCACTTTGCGGTTACGCACCATCCAGCCATGCGGCATTCCCGTTCGCAAATAAACAGGACAAGGCCAGTGCACACCCAAGCGGCGTGAATACCCCCATGGTCGAATCGGCCGTAACCGCAAAGTGAAGCCGGGTCCGGGAAAGTCAACTGCAGCCGCCGCCCTTGTTCTGCTTGGGCTGCACCGGAACGGCGGGATCCTCGACCTCTTCGACCTCCCGGTCCGTGACGCCGACGATCTCACCGTCCGGGAACTCGACGAGGTAGCCCTCGCGCGAGTCCGAACTGTTCTCCGGTCCCCACCGCCCCACAACCTCTCCGACCTGGCCGCTGTACCGCATCGACTGCTCGTATTCGGGACGGGTAACCTTGATCCAGTGCATCGCCGACTCCTCTCCGGGTGTGACGTCGAGACAATGCATGAGCCGCGCCACCGACCATGTCGGCTGCGCGGCTCAATGTCGCGGCGCGCGCGGAGCACACCGCTGCAGAATGCGCTCAGCGCCCGTGTGGTGCGCTGCGATCAGGCACTGACGCGCAGGCGCTGACCGGGCAGAATGCGACTGCCGCTGATGCTGTTCCAGCTCCGGATCTGTCGCACCGAAATGCCGTAGCGCTTCGCGATCACCGTCAGGTTTTCGCCGCGGGCGACGCGATGAAACCGGTTGGATGAACTGGTCGCGCTCGCGACCGCAGCCGTACCGGGCACACGCACCACCTGGCCGACGCGCAGGCGCCGGGGATCAATGCCGCCATTCGCGCTGCGCAATGCGCTGACGCTCATGCCATAGCGCTTCGCGATGTGCGACAGAGTCTCGCCGCGCGCCACGCGATGCGTTCCAGCAGCCGCAACGGAAGCCGCGGGTGCAGCGGGTCGCGCGGCAAGTCGCTCGGTGCGGTACAACGCCGGGAATGCGCGCTCGAAGGCGACGCGCGTCCCTGCCGGAATCCGGACGGACCAGCCACGGTTCGCAGGAGTGCGACCGTTCGTCAGATGCGTGTTCAGCTCCTTCACCGCCTCGACATCGACGCCGCTCGCTTCCGCGATCATCGACAGGTCCGCCGCGCCCGGCACCCACACCACATCGAATTCCATCTCGTCCTGATATTCCAGTTCCGAGAAACCGTACTTCGCCGGCTCCTTCCCGATGTGCGCCGCGGCCAGCATCAGAGGCACGTAGTCGCGCGTCTCGCGCGGCAGATGCGGCGCGATCGTCCAGAACAGCGAGTCCGCTCCCTTCGCACCGCCCGCCCGCTCCCGCAGAATCCGCTCGACCCGGTTTTCGCCCGTGTTGTACGCCGCGGCGGCCAGGTACCAGCTGCCGAAGCGGCCGTACAGGTCCTGCAGATAATCGAGCGCTGCCGAAGTGGACTTGATCGGATCACGACGCTCGTCCACGTCGCTGGAAACTTCGAGGCCGTATCGCTTGCCCGTCTCCGCGATGAACTGCCACATCCCGGACGCCGCCGCGCGCGAGTACGCCTTCGGCGACAGACCGCTCTCGATCAACGCGAGATACAGCAGATCCTCCGGCATCCCGCGCCGACGCAGCTCCGCCTGAATCATCGGGCCGTACTTCCCCGTCCGCTCCAGCCACAATTGCGTCTTCTCGGCGTTACGTCCGCCGAGGAAGTCGATCCACCAGTCCACACTCTCGTTCCGGGTAACGGGCAGATCCCAGACGACGCCTTCCGCGTTCTCCGTTGCCTCGGTCGCGGCGGTCTCGTGGATGATCCGCTCCATAGGCGCCGGCTCCACGGGCGGCGTGACGCGGCCGACCGTCCAGGCCGACAGTGACACGCCCAGCAGGGCGGCACCCAACAGCATGCTCTTCCTGAAGCGTCGCTCGGTCATCGGGCTCCTCTGTGTCAGGCTACGGATCTGCGCGGCGACGGGGATGCGCCGGCAGTTCAGTGATCGGCCCTCGGAGCGTCGCAGTCGATGCTGCGGCGTCCCGGGCCACACTCTGAAGCTAACGCCATTCGGAGGGCGGCTCAACCCTCGAAGTCGTTATACGGCAAGCCTTTGTGAATGGTTCCAGGCGGTCGGATCGAGGTGGGAGAGTGACTTTTCCGGCCCGTATCGGGCTGCCGGTTCCGACGCCAGAAACGCGGCGCTACGCGACCCGGGCCGGCGGCGGAGGCGATGGCGCCGCCCGCGCCCGGTCGGCGCCGGAGGCCACGGCGTGGCGCGACCACGGCCGGCACCCGGGCCTGGAAGCCGACCGGCGCCGTGGCGCCGGGCTCCCTGCCCGGTGGCGCCCTGTCAGGGCAGAGCGAGATAGTTGCCGAGCAGGCGGTTGAGTGCGGCCAGGACGGCGGTGGCGGCGGCGCGGCGGGGGTCGTCACCGGCGACGACCGCACCGACCAGGTTGTGCGGTTCATCGTCCGGCCGGTAGAGCGAGACGACGACCATCTCCGCGTCGAAGGCCCGCATCAGCTTGACGCCCGCGAGGCGGACTTTGACGTCGTGCGGCACGAGCGCCGCGATCGCCGCGAGCGATGCGGACGAGACGGTGCGGAGCTCCACTGCGTCACCCTTCTCGCCCGCAGCAGTTCCTGTGTACTCGCTGCCGGCCCATTCGAGCCGGACCGTATACGCGATCTGCTGGTCCTGCTGCACGTTCCGTTTCAGCTCCATGAAACGGACGCGCTGACGGTCGCGGCGCTCGGGCCGATAGGCCGCGGACACGCTGAACGCATCGCCGGTAATGGCCGCCGCTTCCTCCTGCACCTCAGCGGGATCGATGTCGGCGCGCAGCACTAGGCAGGCTGCCGCGGATTCGGTGTCGAGAAACACGTACTCCACGCCATCAATCGCGGTCAGACGCTCGCGAATGCTCGCGGTTTCGGAGGGCTTCGTCACAGGTGATTCCATGAGGGGTGAGACGGTGGCGCGCCGCGCCGGTCACTGGAAGTTCCGGTGGAGCGGCGCATGTGTCAAGAAAAAAACGCGGCGCGCGGCCGGGGGAGCCGACGCGCCGCGCCCGGATCGGGCCATCAGAATTTCAGCAGCGCGGCCACGCCCTTGAGGTCGCGCATGGTCTCGCCCGCGACGAAGTCCACCCCCACTTCCTGGTTCGCCGCCATGCGGATCATCGACTCCACGAGATCCACGCCGTCGCGGAGCGCGCCGCCGCAGTAGGGGCACCCGCCATCGCGCCTGACGAGGTAGAACCCGCACTGCGTGCACTGCACTCCGTGCTTCTCGAGGTCGCGGGCGACCACCAGCCGTTCCACCTTGCCCTCCTGGAGCTGCACGAGCGTATCGTGCAGACCGGATGTGGCGAAGTGGGACTGGCGCACGCGGTCCTGGATGAGGTCCAGGGCAGCGGCCTCGTTCCGCTCCGCCAGGTCCTCCACGACCGTCTCTACGAGCCGCACGATCTCCGCAGCGGGAACGCCAGGGGCCGCATGCGCGGTGTGCAGGATCCGGTCGGTGATCTGCTTCGGAAGCGCTTCCCTGAAATGCTGCGTGTTCTCCGTGGTGCCGAGCAGAAGCCACGCGTCGGGGTGCACACGCTGGTCGAAGCGGTTGATCTCGTCGACGAAGTCCTTCACGAAATGCCGTGCTTCGTCCGCCTTCCGTTTCTGATAATCCTTGTGCGAATAACCACCCGCCTGCACGTCGTGGGGCGTGTCGATGACATCCGGCTCGATCCGGTAGTCCTCACCCACGACGCCCATGCGTACGGACATCAACCGGAGGTGCTCGCGATCCACGAGAATGACCCCGCACTGCGGATGCGCGCTCACCACGTCCGACAGCGGACCGATCACCGGATAGTCATGAATCTCGAGCCGGTTGCGCGTGGGCTTCGGAAACTGCAGCGCCTCGAACCAGTCACCGCCGATGTCCGCAAAGATGGCCACGCCCTTGTTGAGCGGGTCATACGACTGCTCGATCCAGCGCTCGATCCGGGCGAACACCGCGCCCAGCGGCTCGCGATGATGATCGTCGCGATCGCGGTCGAGCTCGGCGAACCGCGTCCGCTCCTTGTTCAGGAATATCTGATGAGTGCGCTTGTTGTCCGAGTTGACGGACATGTCGAGGAAAAGCGAGAGGATCGGCCGGCCGTTCGCATCGTGCTGGATCAGCCGCTGGATGTCATTTGTATTGATCATAGCCGCATGCCAGGGTGGACGTTACACGGATGGTCGAGGCGCAAGGCGCGTGCCTCCGACGGCTGCGGAATCAGGATCGCGGACTGATGTCGGGAGCGCGGGAAGAAGAGTGCAAGAGGACGCGCAGCGAAGCTGCGGGCCGGCCGGGCGGGAACCTGGCCGGCGTCGGGCCGCACTCGCCCGACGCCGTTGTTACCCGAATACGAACACGCTACCGATCCCGTTATCAGAGATGGTAGTTCGGCGCCTCGCGCGTGATCGTCACGTCATGCGGATGAGACTCGCGCAGGCCGCCGGATGTAATGCGTGTGAAGCGCACCTGGGTCCGCATCGCCTGGAGATCGGCAACGCCGCAGTATCCCATCCCGCTGCGGATGCCGCCGACCAGCTGGTAGAGCACGTCGGTGGCCGGTCCCTTGTAGGGTACACGGCCCTCGATGCCTTCCGGGACGAACTTGCGCTGGTTGTCCTCCTGGAAGTAGCGATCGGCCGAGCCCTGCTCCATTGCGGACAGGGAGCCCATGCCGCGGACGGTCTTGAAGCGTCGTCCCTCGAGGAGGAAGCTCTCGCCGGGGCTCTCCTCGGTACCGGCCAGGAGCGAGCCCATCATGACGGCAGCGGCGCCGGCCGAGAGGGCCTTGACGATGTCACCGGAGAAACGGATGCCGCCGTCAGCGATGATCGGCACGCTGTCATCGACGCCGCGGACGGCTTCCATGATGGCCGTGAGCTGAGGCACACCGACGCCTGTGACGACGCGCGTCGTGCAGATGCTGCCCGGTCCGATGCCGACCTTGATCGCGTCGGCGCCTCGCTCCAGCAGTGCCCGCGCGCCGGCGGCGGTGGCAATGTTGCCCGCGATGATCTGGGCGTCGGGGAAGCGTTGACGCGTGCGCTCGAGCGCTTCCAGCACGCCGACGGAATGGCCGTGTGCGGTATCGATGACGATGACGTCGGCACCGGCGTCGAGGAGCGCCTGGGCGCGGTCGAGATCGCGCCTGCCGGTACCGATCGCACCACCCACGCGCAGGCGGCCGTGCTCGTCCTTCGCGGCGTTGGGGAACTGACGCCGCTTGAAGATGTCCTTGACGGTGATCAGACCGCGCAGCCGTCCGTCCGCGTCCACGACAGGGAGCTTCTCAATCCTCTCGCGATGCAGGATCTGCTCGGCATCCTCCAGGGATGTGCCGACCGGCACCGTGATGAGGCGGTCCTTCGTCATCACGTCCGAGATGGGCTTGCCCAGCTCCTGCTCGAACTGCAGGTCGCGGTTCGTGATGATGCCGCGCAGCATGCCGTTCTCGTCCACAATGGGCACTCCGCTGATCGAGAATTCCTGCATCAGCTTGAGCGCGTCGCGGAGTGTGCCGCCCGGCTTGAGTGTGATCGGGTTCAGGATCATGCCGCTCTCGGAGCGTTTGACGCGGTCGATCTCGCCGGCCTGCCGGTCGATCGGCATATTCTTGTGCACGATGCCGAGGCCGCCCTCGCGCGCCATCGCCATCGCCATGCGCGATTCCGTCACCGTATCCATGGCGGCGGAGATCAGCGGCATTGCCAGCCGGATCTTCTTCGTCAGCTGAGTGGCAACGTCGGTGTCGCGGGGGTGAATGTCCGAATAGGCGGGCACCAGCAGCACGTCATCGAACGTCAGGCCCTCGCCGAGGAACCGGTCCGCCATGTTGTCGGGGATGCCGTTGCGATCCGGCCCGCGTGCGATGCGGTGGTCCGCCGCAAATCTTTCTGTAGCGCTCATGTCCCGATGCCTGTACCTGGATGCGAATCGCCCGCCGGTCCATCGGCATGCGTGCGCATGCCCGGACCCGCGGGCGAGGTGTTGCGAGCGATTTCTCGCGTCTGTCTTTCCATGAGAGAAGGTACCGGCCGGCGAGCCGGTGTGTCAAGCGCGGCTCACTCCTCGACGTGAATTCGTGATTCGTCGTCGATCCGGATCCGCTTCACGGGCGCGCGCCGGCGCTTGCGGCCGAGCTTCCCCGGGTTGCGAGCCAGGCCCTTCAGTGCCTGCTGGACCTTCTGCGGCAGCATTCCGCCCATCTCGTCCACCCCTTCCACGAGGTAGCCGAGCGCTGCCGGATTGCCATCCCAGTGCTTCAGGAGGGCGTTGGGCCCCGCTGACGACATGAGCCGGCCGAGCGCGAGGCCGAGCAGATAGAGATCGTCCACCCAACCCAGCACGCCCAGGAAGTCCGGGATCAGATCGACCGGCGTGAGCATGTAGACTGCGACGGCGCCGAAGAGCGCCTTGTTCACGGCGGGGACGCGCGGGTCGCGCAGCAGCCGGAACACGAGCTTGAAAAAGTTCGGCAGCTCGCGCAGTAGCTTGCGGGCTGCACTCGTGCGCTTGCGGCGCCGGCCGAACGTGATGCGTTTCTTCATCGTCATGTCGTACCGTGACTCTCCTGATTCGGATATCCGGGCGGCGCTCCGTCACCGGAAACGGGGGGCGCTCCGTCACCGGAAACGGGCGGCGGCCCCTCGGGCCGGGGTTCCGGCGCGGGTGTCTGCCGGGTCGGGCCCGCCGGAGATGACGTTGCCGTGGTCGGCGGGCGCGATCCGGGCACTGGCGGCGTCCCGAGAATGTCGCGGCCGGCGTCGGACACCGTTCTCATGACACGGCGTGCCGAACCGAGCAGGCCGACCGTGCCACTGATGACCTTCGGTGCGACGGACCGCATGCGGAGGCTGTCCTCGACCCGCTCCGCGAACTTCTGGAGCACGTCGGGCTCATGGGCCTTCTCTCGCGCGTACTTGGCCTCCAGGAACTCGATGTAGTCGAGCACCTGGTAGACCTGCTCCTGGGGCAGCGCCTGGATGCGCCGCCACACGCGCTCTTTCAGAATGTCGTGCATCCACTCTCCTCGCCGGGTCTTTACAATAGCCGGGATCTCGCCGCTGCGCACTCCTTACGCCACTGCGCCGCCGCGGGTTGCGGCGCGGCACCGTTTCTTGCTCGCCGCCCCGCAGGCTCCTAGCTTGGCGCCAGCTCAGAACGCATACCCGGGGAAGTTGCAGGCATGGCCTTTCTGCCGCTGCGCAATGTGGAGGTACCCGCTCACGCCGCCGACGCCTACGACGCGTGGCTGGACGACATCGCCAGCCGGCTGGCAGCACCCGATTGCGACCGTGACGAGCTGTGCCGCACGATCCTGACGGAGATCTACTACCCCCAGTACGCCGGAACGGACCCAGGGCACGTTCCTGCCGCCGCCCGCATCGCGCTGCTGCAGATGGACCCCCGCAACATCACGCTCGAGCCGGAATACTACGCCGAGATCGACCTGCAGCGGTATGCGCGCGTCAAACCGCTGATCTGGCTGTGGGAGATGTTCGACAAGAGCCCGCTGGGCGAGAACGTCCTCCTGGGCGTCAGATTCCGGCGACTGCTGGCGCAGCACATCTTCCGCCGCTGCGGCGCCAACTTCAAGGCGTTCCACTTCGTGAAGCTGTCGTTCGGCTACAACCTCGAGGTGGGCGACGACGTCGTCGTGCACCGGCACGTTCTGCTCGATGATCGCGGCGGCATCCGCATCGGCGATCGCGTGTCGATTGCGGACTTCGCCAACATTTACAGCCACACGCACGCACTCCACGACGGCCGCGACGTGGTGACTCCGGCAGTGGTGCTCGGCGATGGCGTGCGCATCACCTATCACGCCACCGTCCTCGCGGGCGTGACGATGGCCGATGATTCGATGCTCGGCGCGCTGGCCGTAGCGACGAAGGACATCGCCTCCGGCGACGTCGCGCTCGGCATCCCCGCCCAGCCGAAGCTGAAGAAGCCCGTGCCGGAGGAGAGACCGAAGTTTCCGCCGTCGGCTGATCCGCTCGCGGAGTGAGAGCGGGCAGGGGCAGGGGCATACGACGACATTTTCACCACAGAGCACACGGAGACGGATTTTTGGAGATCGATCGCTGCGTTGCCGCACCGCACCGGCGAGTCAGTCGTTTCGTATCCTTGTTACAACGGATGACCGGCATCGCCGCGCAGCCGGATCCCGCAGCGACGCACTCGAATCGTCCGTCTCTGTGTGCTCTGTGGTGAAATAACGGAACCCGGCAATGCCGCGAACCTGATCAACGCAGCGCAGCCGACTCCGTCTCCCCTACCCCTCCTTGTCCTCATACTCGGTCTTGAGCTTCGCGACGACGGCGGGATCCGCGAGCGTGGTGGTGTCACCGAGTGCCCTGCCCTCCGCGATGTCGCGCAGGAGACGGCGCATGATCTTGCCGGAGCGCGTCTTCGGCAGGTCGGCCGAGAACAGGATGTCGTCGGGTCGTGCAATGGCGCCGATCTTGTCGGCAACGTGTGCGCGCAGCTCCTGGCGCAGCCGGTCGTTCGCGGTGATGCCCTCCTTAACGGTGACGAACGCGGCGATCGCCTGACCCTTCATCTCGTCGGCACGGCCGACCACGGCAGCTTCCGCGACGGATGGATGGTCGACGAGCGCGCTCTCCACTTCCATTGTGCCGATGCGGTGCCCCGCGACGTTCAGCACGTCATCGACGCGGCCCAGGATCCAGAAGTTGCCGTTCTCATCCCGCTTCGCGCCATCGCCCGGGAAGTAAATGCCATCCCACCGGGCCCAGTAGTTCTCGCGGAAGCGGTCGTCATCGCCCCAGATGGTGCGCAGCATCCCGGGCCACGGCTTCGTGATCGCCAGATAGCCCGCACCGGCGGTGTCACCCTCCGCAGTGAGTACCTCTGCGGTGATGCCGGGGAATGCGACGGTGGCGCTGCCGGGTGTCGTCTCGGTGATGCCGGGCAGCGGTGTGATCATGATTCCGCCGGTCTCCGTCTGCCACCATGTGTCCACGATCGGGCAGCGCTTGCCGCCGATGTGCTCATGATACCACATCCACGCCTCCGGATTGATCGGCTCACCGACCGAGCCGAGCAGACGCAGCGTGGACAGATCGGACTTCGCCGGCCAGTCCGTGCCCCAGCGCATGAAGGCGCGTATGGCGGTGGGCGCGGTGTAGAGGATCGTCACGCCGTACTTCTGCACCAGCTGCCAGAACCGTCCGCGGTCCGGCCAGTCGGGCGCGCCTTCGTACATCAGGGTCGTGGCGCCGTTGGCCAGCGGGCCATATACGATGTAGCTGTGTCCGGTCACCCAGCCGACGTCGGCGGTGCACCAGTACACGTCATCCTCCTTGATGTCGAACACCAGGTTCGTCGTCGCGGTGACATGCGTCATGTAACCGCCTGTCGTGTGCACGACGCCCTTCGGCTTGCCCGTGGTGCCCGACGTGTAGAGGATGAACAGGAGGTCTTCGGCATCGAGCGGCTCCGCCTCACAGTCCGCAGACGTCCCTTCCATCAGATCCTCGTACCAGTGGTCGCGGCCATCCTTCATGTGCACGGGCACGTGCAGGCCCGCGCCGCGCCGCACGACGACGACGTGCTCGATGCCCGGCGTCTCATCCATGGCCTTGTCGGCCGCTTCCTTGAGTGGCACCACGCGGCCGCGGCGATAGCCTCCGTCCGCCGTGATCAGCACCTTCGCATCGGCATCGTTGATGCGGTCGCGCAGGCTGTCGGATGAGAAGCCGCCGAAGACCACGGAGTGCGGTGCGCCGATGCGTGCGCACGCGAGCATCGCGATCGCCGCCTCCGGAATCATCGGCAGGTAGATCGCCACACGGTCGCCCTTCTTCACGTCGAGCGACTTCAGCACGTTCGCGAACTTCGACACCTCGCGATGCAGATCCCAGTACGTGTACGTGCGCGTGTCGCCGGGCTCGCCCTCCCAGATCAGGGCGGCCTTGTTGCGACGCCAGCCGCCGAGGTGCCGGTCCAGGCAGTTGTACGAGGCGTTCAGCTTCCCGCCCACGAACCACTTCGCATGCGGTGCCTTCCACTCCAGCACCTCGCGCCACGGCTCGAACCATTCCAGCTTGCGCGCCCATTCAGCCCAGAATGCTTCCGGGTCGGCCGCCGCCCGCTCGTACAGTCCCGGATCACTCGCATTGGCTCGCTCGCCGAATGCCACCGGCGGCGGGAACCGACGGTCTTCCTTCAGCAGGGCTTCCAGCGACTGCTCACGATTCGCCATTCGTATCATCCTCCTGTGACAGTACAGCGCGACGCCGGCCGCACACGCCCGCAAGGTACGGAGCAGACGCCGCCGCGCGACAGTCCCGCCGCCCGCGCCAGCGCTGCCGGCCGGCGCTGCGACCCCGAGGGTTGAGCCAGTGCCGGACCGAGGGTTGAGCCAGTGCCGGACCTTCGTTATCTTTTTGGATTGTCTCGCGAAGGTGCTTCCTACAGACAATGACGCGCGGCTCCGGCCCGCGAATCCAAGCTTGATAATCCGGAGGCGGTGCAGACATGGCGAAGAAGCTGACGAAGAAGCAGGTCGAGCATCTGCAGCAGAGACTGCTGCGCGAGCGCGATCGCGCGCTCCGTTCGCTCGGGCAGTATGACGAGCTCGCTAAGGAGTCGGCCGAGCAGAACGACTCGGACTCGTATTCCTATTCCGATCACATGGCCGATCTGGGCACGGACGCCATGGAACGCGAGAAAATGATGCTGTTCGCCAGCAAGGAGGGCCGGTACCTCTACCGCGTGGAGGACGCGCTGCGGCGTCTGTACAAGGAGCCCGAGAAGTTCGGCCTGTGCCACAGCTGCGGCGAGCTGATCGATTTCGATCGGCTCGATGCGCTCCCGCATGCTCGCTACTGCATCAACTGCAAGCTGAAGGAAGAGGCCGACGCGGCGTAGGCTGCCGCTGAAGCATGCAGCGCGAAAAGGGCGCCGGGGTTACCCGGCGCCCTTTTCTCATCGCCTCGCCCACGGGTGCGGCCGCCCGTCAGCCGCGCAGCAGCTCGGGCAGCAGTTTCACGAAAGCAGAGCGTGCGAGCACACGATCAGCCCCGGCCTCGCGCGCAGCACTCAGTGCATCCCCCGCCACGTGCGGGCCGAACACGACGATGGGCACGACCGCAGTCGGTGCGGTGCCCTTCAGCGCCGTGATCGCGGCCGGAACGTCCAGCCACCGCGTCTCGAGGTCGAGCAGAACGAGATCGGCCGTGGCCGCCCGTTCCTTCAGGTCCGCGGGCGTGCGCACGAACACGACGCTCACCCCCGCCTGCTGCGCGGCGGCACGGATGCGGGAGCCGAACATGAGATCGTTCACGGCGGCGACAACGGTGCGTGAGGACACTGTATCTTCCATGGAGCCAATCGGATGCGGTAGAACGGCCAATGAGAATTAGTATTGACACCCATCCGGGCGCCGGGTAATGTTATGTGCGGCCGCGTCCGCGGGCGAACGAAGCGCGAGTGGAGCCACGATGCTGACGAGAAGTCCGGTCACGGAAGGCAGTGCTGAGGCAGAGCACATGCTGCGCGAAGCGCTCGAGGCCAACGGCCAGCGCTTCACGGAGCAGCGTTCCGCCGTGTACCGCTATCTGCTGGGCACGGAAGCGCACCCGACCGCCGACGACGTGTTCACCAGCGTTCGCGCCGAGATCCCCGACATATCGCTCGCAACCGTATACAAGTCGCTCGAGACACTGGTCGGCTGCGGGTTGGCGGTCAAGCTGACGTACGGCGACGGCTCCGCGCGCTACGACGCACGCACGGACCCGCATCCCCACGCGCGCTGCCTGGACTGCGGCGCCGTCATCGACGTCCCCGGCCGGCTGGACGGTGCCGCACTCGCCGGACTCGGTCCGCTCCGCGGCTTCTCCGTCCAGAGCTACCGGCTGGAGCTCGTCGGTCACTGCGAACACTGCGGCTGACGCGGGACACGCACGACACGGTCTGACTCGCCCGGCCGACCCGGTTCACCCCGCCCAGAGAGATTCCTGACAGCGAACGAACATGTGCGCATGCGCTGACCCCACATGCCCGAACGCGCGGGCATGTGGTACGCACATGCCCACGCGAATCATGTCACGCGCCTACCGGATGAACAGCATCTCGCGGTAACGCGGCAGCGGCCATAGGTCATCGGGCACCATCCGCTCGAGGCGGTCGCACGCGGCGCGGACCTCGAGCATGGCGGGCACGACGTTGTCGCGCATGTGGTGCGCCTTGGAATGCACGTCATCCCCACCCAGCTCGGCATTCTGCTCATCCAGACGGCCGAGTGACTCGACCAGATCGTTGAGCGTCGCATTCAGGTCATCGATCAGCTTCTGCAGGCCGCGGGCGCTGCCGCTCGTCGATGCCATGTCGCGGAAGTTGTGGAACGCGTCGAGCAGATCATCGAGATAGCGCACCGCTGCAGGCAGCACGATCGTGCGTGCAATCTCGGCGGTCATCTCGCCCTCGATGTTGACGGTCTTGAAATACTGATCGAAGAAGATCTCGGCGCGCGACTCCACCTCGCGCTCTGTCATGATCTGATACTTCTCGAACAGCTTCACGTTCTTCGCGTCCGTGAGCTTCGGCAGCGCGTCGAGCGAAGTCTTGAGGTTCAGGAGACCGCGCTTCTCTGCCTCCGCATGCCACTCCTCGCTGTAGCCGTCGCCGTTGAAGATGATGTGGCGGATCTTCGTCAGCTCACGTGCGAGGATGCGGTGCAGGACTTCGACGAAGTCGCCCTTCTTCGCGAGCTCCTTCTCCAGCATGGTGCACAGGTCATCAATGGACTCCGTCACGATCGCGTTCAGAACGGTCGCCGGGAACGAGATGGACTGCGATGCACCGAGCGCACGGAACTCGAACTTGTTGCCCGTGAACGCGAACGGCGATGTGCGGTTACGGTCACCCGCGTGCTTCGGCAGCTTCGGCAGCACACGGCTGCCGAGACCGAGCAGACCGCCCTGCTTGCTGCTCTTCGCCCGGCCAGCCTTCTCGACCTGATCGAATACGTCCGTCAGCTGATCGCCGAGGAACACGGAGATGATGGCCGGCGGCGCCTCGTTCGCGCCCAGCCGATGATCGTTGCCCGCATAGGCCACCGCAGCCCTTATCAGGTCCTGATGACGCTCCACGGCGCGCAGCACCGCCGTGCAGAAGAACAGGAACTGACGGTTCTCGTGCGGGCTGTCACCCGGCTCCAGCAGATTCTGCGATTCCGTGCTGAACGACCAGTTCAGATGCTTGCCGCTGCCGTTCACGCCGGCGAACGGCTTCTCGTGCAGCAGCGCGACCAGCCCGTAGTTGCGCGCAGTCTTCCGCAGCACCGACATCAGGAGCTGCTGGTGGTCGGCCGCGATGTTGGCGTTCTCGTAGATGGGTGCCACCTCGAACTGCCCGGGCGCCACCTCGTTGTGCCGTGTCTTCACCGGTACGCCCAGGCGGTACAGCTCGCGCTCGACATCCATCATGAACGACAGGATCCGCTCCGGAATCGCGCCGAAGTAGTGGTCCTCCAGCTCCTGGCCGCGCGGCGGCTTCGTCCCCACCAGGGTGCGTCCGGTCGCCACCAGGTCCGGCCGGCGGTAATAGAACTCCTGATCGACGAGGAAATACTCCTGCTCCGGACCGAGCGTCGTGTGGACGTGCTCCGGGTCCACGCCGAACAGCTTCAGCGCGCGGCGCACCTGCACCTCGAGAGCGTGATTCGAGCGCAGCAGCGGGATCTTCGTATCGAGAGCGTCACCGGCCCACGACGTGAACGCCGTCGGGATGGCCAGGTAGCAGCCGCTCGGACCGTCCACCAAGAACGCCGGCGATGTGGGGTCCCACGCCGTGTAGCCGCGCGCCTCGAACGTCGCACGCAGGCCGCCCGACGGGAACGAAGAAGCGTCCGGCTCCCCCTGTATCAGGTCCTTGCCGCTGAACTCCGCGACGGCGCCGCCGCCCACGTTCGGCGTGATGAACGAGTCGTGCTTCTCGGCCGTCTGCCCCGTCAACGGATGGAACCAGTGCGTGAAGTGCGTCGCGCCTCGCTCGATCGCCCACTCCTTCATCGCCAGCGCCACCGCATCCGCCACCGCGCCGTCCAGCTCGGCACCGCGATCGATCGTCTGCATCAGCGCCTTGTATGTCGCCTTCGGCAGCCGCGACTTCATCTCCTGCAGGCCGAACGTGCTCTCGCCGAAGATCTGCTCGATGTTCATGCCGCGCGTGCTCCCGGCCGGTCGCGGCGTCCACCCCGTGACGGCGTTCAGCGGATCGTAGCGCGTCCCTGTGCTGGCCATACCCATCCTCTCTGGTGCGGGGACGTCCGAGCGCCCCCTGTGGCGGACCGGCCGCGCCGCGGAAAGCGACACGGAACGGCGGGAAGATAGTGTCGCCGGCCGACGCGGGGCAAGGGCAGAGCGTCACCCCGAATGTTGCCGACTGTCACGTTTCCATATGACGTATATGCGCCAGACCGGGCCGTATGTGCATGAACGCACACTGGAATAGTGCCGGGCGTCCACTTTTGTCTTGACACCTGGTCGGACTCCGCCGTAACATGCCTGCCCCGCCCCTCGTCGAAGCCGGGGGACGGACGTCGGACTACTTCGCGGAGATCGAGATGAGCCCCACGCGCGGGAGAAGGCCGGGCGCCGAGATGACGGGACGGCCGGCGGCGGCGGTGCCGGAGCACAAGATCCGGCGGCCGGCGGAGGACCGTCAGTTCGGCGGGTTCGGGCGTCTGCAACGGCCGGAGCTGCTGCGGCTGCTCGCGGAGTACAACGTGCGATTCCTGCGGCTGCAGTTCATCGACGTGATGGGTGTGCTGAAGAGTGTCGAAGTGCCGCGGAGCCAGTTCGAGAAGGCGCTGGACGGCGACATCATGTTCGACGGCTCGTCGATCGAGGGGTTTGTCCGGGTGGAGGAGTCGGACATGGTGCTGAAGCCGGACTTCGGGAGCTTCGTCGTATTCCCGTGGAGCGATGCCGAGAACCGGGTGGCGCGTCTGATCTGCGATGTGCACCGTGCGGACGATACGGTGTTCGAGGGGGATCCGCGGCGGGTGCTGGTGCGGCAGATCGAGGCGGCGCGCAAGCTGGGTTACGAGATGATGGCGGGGGTGGAGGCGGAGTTCTTCCTGTTCCATCGCTCGCCGGAGGGATCGCCGACGCGGGTGACGCACGATGCCGGGGGCTATTTCGACCTCGGCCCGGTGGACCTGGGCGAGGTGGCGCGGCGCGACATCGTGAATGTGCTGGAGCTCATGGGCTTCGAGGTGGAGGCCGCCCATCACGAGGTCGCGCCGGGGCAGCACGAGGTGGACTTCCGCTATGCCGATGCACTGACCACGGCGGACCATCTGGCGACCTTCAAGTTCGTGGTGCGCAATGTCGCATTCCAGCACGGGCTGCATGCGACCTTCATGCCGAAGCCCATTTACGGTCAGAACGGCTCGGGCATGCACACGCATCAGTCGCTGTTCCGGGATGGCGCGAATGCGTTCTACGACGAATCCGACGAAGCGGGAATGTCGAAGGTGATGCGGTCCTACGCGGCGGGACTGCTGCGGCACGCGCGGGCGATGTGTGCGGTCACGAATCCGATCGTGAACAGCTACAAGCGGCTGGTGCCCGGCTTCGAAGCGCCGGTGAACGTGGCGTGGTCGCACCAGAACCGCTCGCCCATGGTGCGCGTCCCCGCGCGACGGGGGAAAGGCACGCGCCTGGAGCTGCGCATGCCGGACCCGTCGGCGAACCCGTACCTCGCGCTGGCGATCCAGCTCGGCGCCGGGCTGGACGGGGTGCGACGCAAGGCGGAGCCGCCGGAACCGATCGACAAGAACATATGGAAGCTGAGCGTGCGCGAGCGTCGGCGCTACAAGATCCAGGAGCTGCCGCGAGATCTCGGCGAGGCGATCACGTTACTGAAGCGAAGCGGGTTCGTGCGCGACACGCTGGGCGAGCATGTCTTTCAGTATTTCGTCACGGCGAAGGAGCAGGAGTGGCAGGACTACATCGCGCAGGTGCACGACTGGGAGATCGAGCGGTACCTGAATTACTGAACGAGCTCGGGAGAGATGGAGCGGGATCGGAACGGGTTGCGACGGGTGGATCGGTGCTGTCCGCCCTCAACACGCTCCCGATCCCGATCTCTTCACGTCAGCGGAAACTCGATTGTCACGGTCGTGCCGCTCTCGGTTGAATCGAAATCGACGGTGCCATCGAGCTCGTCCTTGACGAGGGCGTTGACAATGGAGCGGCCGCTGCCGATGACCTTGTCGGGCTGCCTGGCGGATGCGGATCCGATGCCGTTGTCGGCGACCTGGAGTCGTGCACGGTCGCCAGTCTTTTCAAGACGGATCACCAGGCTGCCGTGGCGGTTGCCGGCAATCTCGTGGTGATCGGGGAAGCCGTGACGGAACGCATTGGTGATGAGCTCGTTGAGGGCGAGAGCGAGCGCGAAGCCGCGTCGCTCATCGAGGCTGCCGACATCGCCCTCGAGCGTGACATCGACACGCCGGTCGGGATCCCAGGCGCTGCGCAGGCGCTGCGACAGCTTTTCCACGATCTCCCGCGCGGGCACGCCCCGGTAGTTCTGGCGTCGCAGAGCATCATGCACGAGCAGGAATGAACGGAGCCGGTGCTCCAGGCTGGAGAGGGCTTCGTCGGATGGTCGTGGCGGACGGCGGTTCCGCTCCATGCTGAGCAGGCCCATGATCACCGAGAGGTTGTTTCGCACCCGGTGATCGAGCTCCTTGAGCAGCAGCGCGCGCTCTTCCGCGTCGGCGCGTGCACGTTCGTACAGCTCGTAGTTCTGGTCGGCGAGGTCGCGCAGCTGCTGGTTGGCGCGCTTGAGCGCGACTTCGGCGCGGTGCACGCGCAGGCGCGACTCGATGCGCGCGGTCAGCTCGGCCACGTGGAACGGCTTCGCGACGTAGTCGTCGGCACCGGCCGCGAACGTGCGCACCACATCGTCGGGAGCGGTGCGGGCGGTGACCATGATGATCGGCATCATCGCATCGTGCCGGTCCTTGATCTCCCGGCAGATGGCCCAGCCGTCACGGCCCGGGAGCATGGCATCGAGCAGGATGAGATCGACTTCCTTCAGGAAGCCGAATGCCTCCTCGCCCCGCGCCACGGTCACGACGCGAAATCCCTGCGCCTCGAGCAGATCGGAGAACATCTGCCGCGCGAGCGGCTCGTCATCGACGACGAGAATGGAGCTGACACGCGCGTCCGGCCCGGGTACAGGCCTGGACGACTCCGCAGTCCTGTCAGCGCGCATCGATGCGCGCGCCGCGACATTCTGCCTCCCAGCGGTCATCGCTGCATTCCGGTCATCATTGTTTCGATCGAAGGACGAGTGCACTTACTCCTTCTGCAGCAATGGAGCGGCGAGGAGAATCTTGCGCGCGAGGTCGACCATGGGCGTATTCTTGTCCTGGCTGGTCTTCTGCAGGAAGCGATAGGCATCGCGTTCGCTGAGGCGGCGTGATTCCATGAGCAGGCCTTTGGCGCGCTCGATGATCTTCCGCTCTTCGAGGCGCAGCTCGAGCATGTCGCGCTGTCGCCGCGCATCGAGCCATTCATCGAAACGTGCTCGCGCAACCGCGATCGCGGGAGCGAGGTCATCAGGATCGACCGGCTTCACCAGGTAATGGAACACCGGCGCCTTGATCGCCTCATCCACCGTGCGCGAGTCGCTGTATGCGGACAGGATGATCATGGGGATGGGACGATCGGCCGCAATCTCGTGTGCGGCTTCCGGACCGGTCATCGCGGGCATGCGAATGTCGAGGAACGCGAGATCGGGGCGTGTCTCACGCGCGAGTTCCACGGCTTCCCTCCCGTTGGCCGCGGTGGCGACGACCTGATGACCGAGCGTCTCAAGCTGACTGGCGAGTGCGAGGTTGTGCAGCGACTCGTCGTCGGCGATCAGGACCCGGAGCGATTCACTCATGCGTGGGACTCCACTGTGTGTAGGTGTTCTGGCGGGGACACCGACATGAAAAAAAGCGCCCACCCCGAATCAGGGACCTAGGCGCTCGCGACCTGACTAGAATATATTGGCCATGACGTCGTCTTGCGCCGAATAGTGTAGCGTGCAGTACCGGATTGCAAGTGTTATGCTCAACATTCTTGCGGTGCGCAAATTGGCCCTGCTCTTGCACCTGTGCGGGGTAGAACGCGGGCGCCGGACCCCGGCCGTGCCCGTGGAGGTAGGAAGCCCAGATACTCGCAGCACGGGATCACGATGAAGGCACTTCTATCGTTCGCAGCCGTTGCAGGCTGGCTCAGTATCCAGGCAGCGGTCGCACCGGCGCTCCCGCAGGTCGACGCGGCGGCGGAAGCGCAGGCCGGTGCGGCGGAAGCGCCGCAGAACGCCCGTGGCCCGAACGCCTCGGCAACGGCGAGCGCCGCGGAAGCTGAAGCCATGCGGGCTGCACTCGACCGCGATCTCCGGGAGATCATCGCGCGTCCCGGCTGGAGCGGCGACGAATGGAGCGTGATGGTGCGGTCACTCGACCGCGGCGACACGCTCTTTTCCTTCGGCGGCGATACGCCGCTGGCGCCCGCCTCGAACATGAAGCTCTTCACGACTGCGGCCGCGCTGTACTACCTCGGCCCGGACTTCCGCTACAACACGTTTCTGATGGCGACCGGGCCGATCCGGGACGGCGTGCTGGATGGCGACCTGGTGCTGTACGGGACGGGCGATCCGACCTTCAGCAACCGGTTCGGCGACAACCTGCGCGTGTGGAAGGCCTTTGCCGACACGCTTCAGGCGATGGGGGTGCGCGAGATCCGCGGCAGCATCATTGGCGACGGCTCGTATTTCACGGGGTCGGGCGCCGGCGAAGGCTGGCAGCAGAGTTACATGAATGCCTCGTACGCCGCCTCCTCGGGCGCGTTGAGCTTTGCGGAGAACATCGCGATGCTGCAGATCGCGCCCGGTGCAGAAGCCGGGTGGCGGCCGGAGGTGAGCCTGGTGCCGGGCGGCGAGGGGATCGCCATCGTGAACCAGGCGACGACGAGTGCCGGCGGGTCGGCGCGGATCAGTGCGACGCGCATCGCATACGACGGCCCGATCGTCGTGCGTGGTCAGATCGGGCGTGGCGCGAAGCCGGTGCTGCGATCGGTTCCGGTATCGGACCCGGCGCGCCTGGCGGCCGCAACGTTCCGTGCAGTGCTGCAGGGCCGTCAGATCACGATCCAGGGCGGGCTCGGATCGGCGCATTCGAGTGAGGAGTCGCCGGTCACGGGGCGTTCGGTGTTTGCGCCCGCACTCGACTCACAGGCGCCGATCCGCGTGCTGGCCGTACACACGTCGGAGCCGATCCTTCAGATTTTGTCGATCGTCAACAAGCGCAGCCACAACCTGATGGCGGAGCAGGTGCTGCGGACGGTCGGGCGCGTGGCGGTGGGGGAAGGCAGCGTGGCAGGGGGACGCCGGGCGATCGAGCACATGCTCGAGCGTGAGGGCTATGCAACCGACATTGCCGTGTACGATGGATCCGGGCTGTCCGTGCTGAACCGTGCGAGTGCCGGTGACTTCATCGATCTGCTGGCGCTGATGGCGGACTCGCCCATGTGGCCGTACTACTGGGAGACGCTGCCGGAGGCGGGAGCATCGGACGGTCTGCGGCGGATGTACCGGACGGGAGCCGAGGGCAACCTGCGGGCGAAGACGGGCACGATCGACCGCGTTTCCGCCCTTTCGGGATACGTCTCGTCGGCGAACGGGGAGCGACTGGCGTTCAGCATCATCAGCAACAACGTGCCGTCCACGTGGATGGCCAAGCGCGTCGAGGACGCGATTGGTGGGCGTCTGGCGGAGTTCGAGCGCCCGCTGGATGCTCCCGCCCGCAGCGTGGACCCGGGCGAGCGTGCAGAGGGTGTCACGACGGATGCTGTCGCGGCGCCCGCTCCGGTACCGACGCAGCCGCGGCAGCCGGCTGCGACGCAGACGCATCGCATCGGACGCGGCGAGACTCTGAGCCACCTTGCGCGCCGATATGGTGTGAGCATCGCGGACATCGAGCGAGCGAATCCGGGCCTGAACCCGCGTCGCGTGCAGGTCGGCCAGATGGTCCGCATCCCGACCCCGGGCGCGCAGGTTCCGCCGCCGGACCAGATGGCGGAAACGCCCCCCGCGCGGAACGCGCCGGCGGCGGATCAGCCTGCGGCCCGTCAATCGGCGGCCCCGCAGCCGGCCGCGTCAGAGCCCGCCGCCCAGCCGGCCGCCCGGACGCATACGATCCGGAGCGGCGACACGCTGGACGGCATCTCGAAGCGCTACGGTACCACGGTGAACGCACTGCAGCAGGCGAACCCCGGGCTGAACCCGCGGCGCCTGATTCCGGGGAAGACGATCCGCATTCCGTAGCATCGGACCGGTACGCTGCACCGGCCGTGAAATCGGGAGAGCCGCGGCGCAGGATGCGCTGCGGCTCTCTGTTTTCACGTGCGGAAGCTAGTCTGCGAGGAGTCTGCGAGCGGAAACGAACATGGCCGCGAGCCGGTGCTCGAGCGGCTCGGTGCCGGCGAGGTCGTTGATGTGCACGCCGCCGTTGCCGAGTGCTGAATGAATGATGAGTGGACCGCCGAGCGAGATGGCCACGTGGCTCACGCGGGCCCCGGGCTCGGCGAAGAACAGAAGGTCGCCGGGCCGCAGCTCGGTCAGCTCGAGATCGAGGGCCACACCGGTGCCGGCGCGCTCCTGGAGGTCGGAGTCGCGCGGGAGCGCGATGCCGTGCATCCACATGACGGCCTGGGTGAAGCCGGAGCAGTCCACGCCGTTCAGGGTGACGCCGCCCCACAGGTAGGGTGCGCCGTACCATCGCCTGGCGGTGCGTGCGATGCTCTCGCCGCGATGCGGGAACCAGTCACCCAGGCGATCGACATCCACGACATCCCCGTTGGCGACCATGCCGCTGCGGCCGTCGGGGAGATGATATGCACCGGAGTGCCGGGTCAGGCGCGCGCCCCAGGGCAGGCGTGCAATGATGCGGCCGTCTGCGTCGATGAGCTCGGCGCCGAGCGACACGACCGATTCGCCGCTGCTGCCGCGCTCCCAGGCGAATGCCCAGTCGTCGTCGCCGCCCAGCAGGTAGCCCTGATACGCCCAGCCGATATAGCCGTCCTCGCCGCGGATGCGATACCAGTCGCCGGCGTGCGCGAGGAGCTCGACGCGCATGCCCATCACGAGCTGGGAGATCTGCGGAGCGGGCAGCCGCGGCTCGGCATAGACCGGAGCCACTGCCGAACGGACCAGGGCGTGGCGGGCGGCGCCGAGCGACGCGTCGGGCAACCGCATGACGTTGTCGACGGGCGTGAATCCCTGATCGCGCAGGTGCGTGACGAGCGCAGTCACGGCGGCCGGATTCGTGGACTGACCGCGCAGCACGACCGTCGCGCCGTCCTGCTGGGCGACGACGTCGAAGATACCGGACCGGAAATCAGGGACGAACTGGCGGCGGACCTGTTCGATGACGTCGTCCAGGGCGCCGCCGGTGTTGCTGAGCGACGTCATCCGGCGTTCGCGTTCGTCCGCTCGCGCTGTGACTCCGGCTGTGCCCCGGTGTCGGGGGACGCACCGTGCTCGAGGAGCGCGCGCTCACGCACGATGTGAAGCCGGCGGTGCAGCTCGAAGTCGGACATGGTGAGCAGCGTCCGCTCCGCGGTCGCGCGCGACTGCCAGCGCACTTCCGGAACCGGCAGCACCGCATCGCCGGGACCCTCGAAGACGAGGTACCAGCGCGTATGGTGTCGCGGTGAGTCCTCCTGGCGCGCGCTGGCGGTCCAGCTGGCGCCGCTGTCGTCCATGAATGTCTTCATTGTATTCCTTCCTGCCTCGTGGTTGACCTGTCGAGCAGCGCCTGCAGGGCTGCGTCGTTCATGCCGTCGAGCTCGCGCACGGCCTCGTCCTGTGCGACCGCCTTCAGCGGAGCCTGCCGAGAGGGCAGGCCGGACGTGCCGGGCGGGACGAACAGGGCGACACTCGCGCCCCATGATTCGCGTCCCAGAACCACGTCCCACGCCACACCGGCCCGATCCATGAATCGTCGCATGACAGCCTCACCCTTGCGCCGCGGCACACGAACCCACAGCGTTGCAGGCCGCATGCAATGATACCGGAGCGATGCAGGACATGTACGACGCGCTGACGGACCGTCTCGAAGAAGGCATCTACCAGATCGTCGCGTTTCTGCCGCGACTGGCGGCGGCACTCGGCATCCTGATGGTCGGTCTGGCCATCGCGAAGATGGTCGAGCGCGGAACCGACCTGGCCCTGCACCGCATCGGCTTCGACCGCTGGATGCAGGAGGGCGGCGTGACTGAGGCGCTGGAGCGCGCCGGCACGACGCTGGACCCGTCCTCCGTGATCGCGAAGCTCGTCTTCTGGACGATGATGCTCCTGGTCATCCTGCTCTCCGCCAATGCGCTCGGCATCACGGCCGTGAGCGTGTTGTTCGCGGAGCTGCTCGCGTACGTGCCGAATGTCATCGCGGCCGTCATGGTCCTCGTGCTCGGCATCCTGCTCGGCGAATTCATCAAGGACCTCGTGCTCGCATCGGCCGGCGGGCTGCCGGGCGGCTTCAATCTGGCGCGCGCGGCCAAGGCCGCGATCATCCTGCTCGCCACGTTCATGGCGCTCGACCAGCTCGACATCGCGCAGGACATCGTGCTCGTATTCTTCATCGCGGTCGTGGGCGCCGCCGCTCTCGCAGCCGGCATCGCATTCGGTCTCGGCGGCCGGGAGGTCGCGGCCCAGATCGCGCGCGAATGGTTCGAGAGCCATCGTGCCGCATCGCGCCGCCGCCCGCGCCCCGAGACGCCGGCGCCGCATACACCAGCGGCGCCGCCGTTTCCGACAGCGCCGCCCGGCGACGTCCGCGAGTAGCCAGTTGGACTAGTCCCCCCAGCGTACCCGGATCGCGACGCCTTCGTCGAGGGCTGTCTGCAGATCCTCCGGTGTCGCCGTCGAAAGCCAGCCGTGCGGGCGGTATACGAGCCGCTGTGCGGCCGCGCCGGGCCCGCTCTCGAACAGAATCGCTTCCCACCCCGTTCGCGACGACACCGCGCCGTCGTCCGTCGTGTCGTGCAGGCGCGCCATCCAGCTCGAGCCGTCCTTTACCCTGAATACCCTCATTGCATCTCCCCGTCGTCAGGTCCGGCTCAATGATGCCATTGAGGGCGACTCCCGACAAGCGGTAATCGCCGGGCGCCTGGCCTCAGACGCCCATGATGTGATAGCCGCCATCGACGTACAGGACCTCGCCCGTCACGCCGGCCGCGAGGTCGCTGCACATGAACAGCGCCGCATTGCCGACGTCGGCCTGGGTCACATTGCGCCGCAGCGGTGTGCGCTCCTCCGCCAGGCTCATCAGTCCCTTGAAGCCGCGCACGCCCGACGCCGCCAGCGTCTTGATGGGACCGGCACTGATCGCGTTGACGCGCACGCCGTCGGGACCGAGATCAGCGGCGAGGTAGCGGACACTGGACTCCAGCGCCGCCTTCGCGACACCCATCACATTGTAGTTCGTGACCACCTTCTGGGCGCCGTAATACGACAGCGTCAGGATGTTGCCGCCGCGCTCGCGCAGCATGGGAGCCGAGTGACGGGCGAGCAGCACCAGGGAGAATACGCTGATCTCCTGTGCCTTCAGGAACCCGGCGCGCGACGTGTTCATGAAGCGGCCCTCCAGATCCTCGCGGTTGGCGAAGGCCACGGCATGGATGAGAACGTCGAAGCTGTCCCACTTCTCACGGATCCGGGTGAAGCACTCCTCGACCTGCTGATCGTCGCCGACGTCGCAGGGCAGGATCATCTCGGCATCGACGCTCTCCGCGAGCGGCCGCACACGCTTCTCGAGCGCCTCGCCGGCATATGTGAAGATGAGGCTGGCGCCGTGCTCGTGAAGAGCCTGCGCGATGCCCCATGCGATGCTCCGGTCGTTGGCAACGCCGAATACGAGGGCGCGCTTGCCCTCGAAGAGACGCGTGGGCGTCATGAATCTTTCTCCTTGTGCATCGTGAGCGTGCTCACTCGAAAATGTCGTATGCGCCGGCGAGGTCTTTCTTCGAGAAAACCCTGAAGGCGATGAGAGTGGTCGTGCGCTCCAGGCCCTCGACCCTGGCCAGGCTCTCCGTGACGACGTCGGCGATCCGTTCCCACTCGGGCACGCGGATGATCGCCACCAGGTCCCAGTCACCGGAGACGGAATAGACCTCCGCAATGCCTTCGATGTCCGCGACTGCGCGCGCTGCGGTCGCGATGTGCTCGCGCTGCGCGCGAATCAGAACCACACCGGCCACCATTCCGTCCTCCGTTGCTCGAGATGTCGGGCGGACGCGCGAAGGTACGCGGAAGTTCGACGCTGCCGCAAGCGCGAGAGCGAGCCGGTCCGCGGCAGCCGCAATTGCGCAGCGCACTTGCGGCAGCGCCGGGCGCCGGGGATCTTCCGGCGCCATGACGACGACACGAGCGACACCCCTTCCGGCAGCTGCGGTTCCGCCCGCGGCCAGCGCACACGCAGCGCTCCTCCTCATGGTGCTGATCTGGGGCGTCAACTTCCCCGTCGCCAAGGCCGCACTGACCGAGCTGAGCCCGCTGGCCTTCAACGCGCTCCGCTTTCCGCTGGCCGCGCTCGTCGTCTATGCAGCGCTCCGGCGGGGCGGCGGATTTCTGTGGCCGCGCCGGGGCGACCGCCTGCGCGTCCTCGGGCTGGGCGTGCTCGGCAACGTCTTCTACCAGCAGTTCTTCATCTTCGGGCTGGCGCTCACGCGTGCGGGCACGGCGAGCCTGCTCCTGGCGGCCACACCGATCATGACGGCGCTGCTGTCCGCCGCCCGGGGCCACGAGCGCGTCCCGGCACGCACCTGGTTCGGCGTCATTGCCACGTTCATCGGCATTGCACTGGTCGTCGTGTTCGGCGGGGCCGCTGCCGAGGGGAGCTCCAGTCTGCTCGGCGACCTCCTGATGATCGGTGCGTCGGTCTCCTGGGCCGTTTACACCGTGGGCAGCCGTGGCTTCATCGAGCGCTACGGGTCCGTGCAGTTCACGGCGTGGACATTGTGGACCGGGGCGATCGGCCTCTGCATCATCGGCCTGCCTTCGGTGCTGCGCACGGACCTGGGCGCGATCTCGGCCGGCGCATGGTTCGGTGTGGTGTACGCCGGTGCCCTCAGCATCGGCGTGGCGTACCTCATCTGGTACTACGGCGTGCGCCTGATCGGGAACACGCGGACGGCGGCATATTCGAATCTGGTGCCGGTCGTGGCGCTGCTCGCGGCATGGCTGCAGCTGGGAGAGGTCCCCAGCCCGGGTCAGCTGGCGGGCGCCGGCGTGATCCTGACGGGTCTCACGCTCGCGCAGCTCAGGGTGACACGTCAGCCGCGGAGCTGACCGGCGGCACGGCACAATGCGACGGCTGATACGGTAACAGCAGCGGGCGCGTTCGTCGGCTTGCGGCTGGCTTCGCGCACGGCCTACCTTCCGCGCTCGGCGCGCCCGGAGGCAGGGCTTCCGCCAATCACCCGAGGTATGCAACGTGACCATGAAGCTCAGCCATACATTCTGGATTCTTGCGACCGCTGCCGCGGCCGTCTTCACACAGCCGGCGAGCGCGCAGCAGATCGACTCGCCGTACCGGTTCCTGGACCACAGTCAGTTCGGCGGGCTGTGGGGCGGGTACGTGTCACCCTCGAACGGCACCATCGACAACGGTCCGGAGGCCGGTCCGATATTCGGGGCCGCGTGGGCACTGCGCGTGTCCGGCCCGTTCGCGATCAACGTCGAGGCGGCATACATGCCGTCTACGCGAACGGTGCGCGACACGGTATACGATGCGACAGAATCGATGTACGAGGGTCTCGGCGAAGCGGACATCTCGCTGCTGACGGTGATGGGCAACCTGCGGCTGAACCTGACCGGTGCGCGCACGTGGAACAGCCTGCAGCCGTTCGTGATCGCGGGTGCCGGCGTGGCGCTCGATCTGGCGGGCGGCTCGGATATCGAAGCGGAGATGCCGGCCAACGCCAGGTTCGATTTCGGCACGAGTTTCGCCGGACAGCTGGGCGCCGGTGTTGACTGGTTCCCGTCTTCCCGTGTGTCGATCCGCGTTGATGCACGCGACATGTTCTGGAAGCTGCCCGTGCCCGAGGCGTTTCTCTTCACGGAGAACGGGGCCAGGCTTTCACGTTCGGAATGGGAGCAGAACTTCGCGCTGGCGGCGGGTCTGTCGATTCATTTCTGAGCGGAGGTACAGCAT
>DATHVW010000169.1:0-15037 GCA_035461085.1 Longimicrobiales bacterium
CATATTCGAACGGAAGCTGTATCTCCGAAACGGCACTCCGGTGGCGGGGTAGTACCCCGGATCACCCCGAGCGAGGAATAGACACGGTTACATGATCAAGACGCTGCTGGGCAAGGTATTTGGCGACCGTCACGAACGGGAGGCTCGCAAGCTCGAGCCGCTCGTCGCCGAGATCAATGCGATCGCGGACGATCTCGCGGCACTGAGCGAGGAGGAGCTGCGCGCGCAGACCGAGAAGTTCCGCGGCATCATCCGCGAACGGACCGCGTCGCTGGAGGCCGATATCGCGGCGCTGCGCGACCGTAAGCGCCACGCCGAGGATCCGGATCAGCGCGAGTCGCTCGGGATGGAGCTGCGCGAGGCGGAGGACGCGCTCAAGGCGGAGCTCGAGAACGTGCTCGAGGACCTGCTCCCCGAGGCGTTCGCGACGGTCAAGGAGGCATGCCGCCGCCTCGTGGGCAGCGAGATCACCGTCACCAATCAGAAGCTGACGTGGGACATGGTGCCCTACGACGTGCAGCTCATCGGCGGCATCGCACTGCATCGCGGCAAGGTCGCGGAGATGGCGACGGGTGAGGGCAAGACGCTCGTGGCCACCATGCCGATCTACCTGAACGCTCTGACCGGCCGCGGCGTCCACCTGGTCACCGTCAACACCTATCTCGCCCAGCGCGACAGCGAGTGGATGGGGACGGTCTACAAGTACCTCGGCCTGAACGTGGACTGCATCGACCTCTACGAGCCGGGGACGCCGGAGCGCCGCCAGGCATACGGCGCCGACATCTCGTACGGCACGAACAACGAGTTCGGCTTCGACTACCTGCGCGACAACATGGTGCACGAGCTGTCGCAGCGCGTGCAGCGGCAGCATGCGTACGCGATCATCGATGAGGTCGATTCCATCCTGATCGATGAGGCGCGCACGCCGCTCATCATCAGCGGCCCCGTGGGCCAGGAGCAGTCGGCGGAGTACAAGCTCCACAATCCTTCCGTCGCATCGCTGTTCCGCAAGCAGTCGCGGATGATCAACGAGCTCGTCGCCGAAGCGGAGAAGGAGATCGAGGCGGACGAGTACAGCGCGGGTGAGAAGCTGCTCGCTGCCAAGCGCGGCTCGCCCCGCCACAAGCGCCTGCTCAAGCTGTTCGCCGACAATCCGAGCCTGCAGAAGCTGGTGACGCAGGTCGAGGCGGACTACATGCGCGAGAAGAAGCTGCAGGACATCGACGAGATGCTGCTGTACGCGATGGATGAGAAGGGTCACTCGATCCATCTCTCCGACCGCGGCCTCGATGACCTGTCGCCGGGCGATACGGAAGCGTTCGTCGTGCCGGACCTGTCGGAGGCGATCGGCGCGATCGAGCGGGATACCGAAATGTCGGTGGACGACAAGCGCGATCAGATCCAGAAGCTCGAGCAGGAATACGCCGACAAGAGCCAGCGTATTCACGCGATTCATCAGCTGCTCAAGGCGTACACGCTCTACAACCGTGACGAACAGTACATCATCGAGGATGGCCAGGTCATCATCGTCGATGAGTTCACAGGCCGCAAAATGGCCGGGCGTCGCTGGTCGGACGGCCTGCATCAGGCGGTGGAGGCGAAGGAGAACGTGTCTGTTCGCGGCGAGACGCAGACGCTCGCGACGATCACGATCCAGAACTACTTCCGCATGTATGACAAGCTCGCGGGCATGACCGGCACAGCGGAGACCGAGGAGGGCGAGTTCCACTCGATCTACGGTCTCGAGGTCATGGTGATCCCGACGAACCGCCCGATCGTGCGTGATGACCGGCAGGACCTCGTGTACCGCACGAAGCGCGAGAAGTACAACGCGATCATGGACGAGATCGAGCGGTTGCACAAAATGCAGCTGCCGGTGCTCGTCGGGACCGTGTCCGTCGATGTGTCGGAGACGCTGAGCCGGATGCTGAAGCGACGCGGCATTCCGCACAACGTGCTGAACGCGAAATACCATCAGCGCGAGGCCGAGATCGTCGCCGAGGCCGGACGGCCGGGCGGCGTGACGATCGCGACGAACATGGCCGGGCGCGGCACCGACATCAAGCTCGGACCGAGCGTGACAGACCCGCGCACCATCGGCTGGCTGCGCGAGCATGGCATCGATCCGAACGATGTCGCGAACGTCCCCGATCCGACGCGCGCCGTCGATCTGTCGAAGCAGCCGGATGACTACGAGGTCGAGGACGGCGGCCTCCACATCATCGGCTCCGAGCGTCACGAGTCACGACGTATCGACCGCCAGCTGCGCGGACGTGCCGGCCGCCAGGGCGACCCGGGTGCCACGCAGTTCTTCCTGTCGCTCGAGGACGACCTGATGCGGCTCTTCAACTCCGACCGCATTGCCGGCGTGATGGAGCGGTTCGGGGCGGAGGAAGGCGAGGTCATCACCCATGCGCTCGTGACGCGTTCGATCGGCAGCGCGCAGGGTCGTGTCGAGATGCAGAACTTCGAGGCGCGCAAGCGACTGCTCGAGTACGACGACGTGATGAACAATCAGCGCGAGGTCATCTACGACCTGCGCCTGTTCGCGCTCGAGGGCGGCGAGGACCTGAAGGGCGAAGTCTGGGAGATGATCGACCAGGCGCTGCGCGACACCGTGGTCGAGTATGCGCCCGAAGGCGAGCATCCGGAGGACTGGGACCTCTATGCACTCCGCCAGCGCCTCGTGCTCGACTACTTCCTGGTCGTCGAGGAGCTTCCGGCCCACGAGGGCGACGAGCACGAGTTCCAGGATATCGAGTCGATCGAGGACCTCGTCGTGGAGGCCGGCCGCGTCGGCTTCAGCCGCAAGCTGGAGAGCTGGGGCGAGCACCGGGAGCGCATCCTGGCGTGGGTGATGCTTGGGGTGATCGACGAGAAGTGGCGCGATCACCTCTACGATCTCGATCACCTCAAGGCGTCGATCGGGTTCCGCGGCTGGGGCCAGAAGGACCCGCTCATCGAGTACAAGCAGGAGGCGTACTCGATGTTCGTCGATCTGATGAAGGACCTGCGCAAGTCCGTCTCGACCCTGTCGTTCCGGGCCCAGCTGGCCGTGCCGCAGCCCCGGCCGCAGCCGCCCCGGCGGCTGACGCTCAGCGGCCCCAGCGAGACACCCGACACGCGGCCGTCCACATCGCTGCCGGCACCGGAACCGCAGAAGGATGACGCGATAACCACCGCGATGGGCGGTGCACGCCGGATCGACCCGCAGACGCCGCGACCGCCGGTGCGTCAGCAGGTGACGACGAACCGGCCGCCCGACGCCGCGCCCCAGGCCCAGCCGGCGAGCGCCGAAAGGACCGTGGGGCGCAATGATCCGTGTCCGTGCGGTTCGGGCAGGAAGTACAAGAAGTGTCACGGCGCGGGCACCGTCTGAACATTTTCCAACCCCGGCGCGGGCAGGACCGATGGCAGGTTATGCGATCAGGGAGTGGCCCGTGCTGGAGCGGCCGCGCGAGCGTCTGCTCGCCGAGGGGGCGGGGGCACTCGCGTCGCGCGAGCTGCTCGCCATCCTGATCGGAAGCGGTCGCGAGGGCTCATCGGCCATCGACGTTGCGGGTCACCTGCTGCGTTCGACCGATGGCTCGCTCCGCCGCCTCGCCTCCTCCTCACCCGCCGAGCTTGCCGCGGTTCAGGGGATTGGCCCCGCCGTTGCAGCACGAATCAGCTCCGCCCTCGAGCTGGGGCGCCGGCTGGCGCGGGAGGGGCCGCTCGAGCGCACACGAATCCGCGGGCCGCGTGACGTGTATGACCTCTGTGCACCGGCCACCCGCGATCTCGCGCAGGAGGAGTTCCGTGTGCTGCTCCTGAACACCCAGCACGCGGTGGTGCGGGAGATCGTGGTCACGCGCGGTACGCTCGACGCTTCGATCGTGCATCCGCGCGAGGTTTTTCGTACGGCGATCTCGGAAAGTGCGGCCGCGATGATCCTGGTGCACAACCACCCGTCCGGCGACCCGACACCCTCGCCGGAGGACCGGGAGGTCACGCGCCAGCTCGCGGAGGCGGGCAGGCTGATCGGTATTCCTGTGCTCGACCACGTGGTCGTCGGTGACGGCCGCTATGTCTCATTCGTTGAAGCGGGACTCGGACTCCCACTCTGATATGGCAACGACAGCGCCGACACTGAACCGGAACGAAGCGCTCGACGTACTCCCGCCGCGCCTGCGGGAGTCGGTGGAGGCCTATGCCGATCGGCTGGACCTCGACCTGATCGCGCGCGCCTACCGGTTCAGCGAGAAGGCGCACACCGGTCAGAAGCGGGCGTCGGGCGAGGATTACCTCGCGCACTGCATCGAGGTCACGAAGATCCTCGCCGACCTGCACCTGGACACCTTCTCACTCGCGTCAGGGCTGATCCACGATGTCGTCGAGGACACCGCGATCACGCTCGACGATGTGAAGGCGGAGTTCGGGGCGGAGGTCGCGTCGATCGTCGATGGTGTGACGAAGATTGGTAAGGTGCAGTTCCGTTCCACCACCGAGCAGCAGGTCGAGAACTACCGCAAGCTGCTGCTGTCGATGGCGCAGGACGCGCGCGTCATCACCATCAAGCTGGCGGACCGGCTGCACAACATGCGCACGCTGGAGCATCTGCGGACGGACAAGCGGCGTCGTATCGCGCTCGAGACACGCGAGATCTACGCACCGCTCGCGCATCGCCTGGGCATGGCGCAGATCCGGTGGGAGCTGGAGGATCTGTCGTTCAAGCACCTGGAGTCGGACGCCTACCGGGAGCTGGCGAAGAAGATCGCAGACCGGCGCAGGGAGCGCGAAGACAACATCGAGGCCCTGCGCGCGCCGCTGGAAGAGGAGCTGCGCCGGAGCGGCATTCCATGTGAGGTCTACGGTCGGCCCAAGCACCTGTGGTCGATCCATCGGAAGATGGTCCAGCGCGGTCGTCCGTACGACGAGATCTACGACCTGATGGCCATTCGCGTCGTGACGGACTCGATCGCGAACTGCTACCATGCGCTCGGAGTCATCCATAACAAGTGGACGCCGCTCCAGGAGCGGTTCCACGACTACATCGCGACGCCGAAGTCGAACATGTACCGGTCGCTGCACACGACGATCTTCGGGTCGGGCGGGCGGCTGTACGAGATCCAGATCCGGACGCACGAGATGCATCGCACCGCGGAGTACGGTATCGCGGCGCACTGGCGTTACAAGGAGGGCGAGCGCCGTCCGGCGGACGAGGTGGACGAGACGCTGACGTGGTTCCGGCAGGTTCTGGAGTGGCAGCAGGACACGCGCGAGCCGGAGGAGTTCATGGAATTCCTCCGCATCGACCTGTTCCAGGACGAGATCTTCGTGTTCACGCCGAAGGGCGACGTCAAGCAGCTGCCGCGCGGTGCGACGCCGATCGATTTCGCGTTCGCGGTTCACACCGAGGTGGGGCTGCACTGTTCGGGGTCGAAGGTCAACGGCCGGATCGCCCCGCTGTCGCGCGAGCTGAAGAACGGCGACACGGTCGAGGTCATGACGGACGCGCGGCAGAAGCCGTCGCGCGACTGGCTGGCGTTCGTCAAGACGGCCCGCGCGCGTCAGAAGATCCGTCACTGGATCAACCAGGTCGAGAACGAGTCTGCGCTGGAGCTGGGATCGGAGCTGTTCACGCGCGAGTTGCGCAAGCTGCGCAAGGAGCGGCCGAAGAACGAGGCAGTGCTCCAGCGCACGGCCGCGGCGCTCAACCAGGACAGCTTCGACGGTGTGCTGGCCGCGCTCGGGCGCGGTGAGATCGGGCCGTCGGCCATCCTCAAGGAGCTGTTCCCGGGCGAGGAGCCGGCGGTCGCGAAGCCCGCGACCGCACTGGAGCGGCTGGTCGAGCGCGTGCGCGGCAACGGCCGTGGTGTGCGCGTGCAGGGTCTGGACAACACGCTCGTGCGCTATTCGCAGTGCTGTCAGCCCGTGCCGGGTGACAACGTCATCGGCTACATCACCCGCGGCCGCGGCATATCGATCCATCGCACCGACTGCCCCAACGTGCTCAATCTGTCCGAGCACCCGGAGCGCCGCATCGAGATCGAGTGGGAAGCCGAGTCCAGCGAGCGGTTCTTCGTGCGCATCATCGTCGAAGGCACCGACCGCCGCGGTCTGCTCTCCGATATCGCCACCGCAATCAGCGATACGGGCACGAACATCCAGTCCGCCGAGATCAAGTCGAAGGAGGGCGGCATGACCGGATCGTTCGTCGTCGAGGTGCAGGACCTCGCGCATCTGAAGAAGGTGATGAAGTACATCCGTCGCGTGAACGGCGTGCTCGCGGCGGAGCGGAGGGAGCACTTCTCGGGCTCGGAGTACGAGAGGTAGGCAGGGGTGGGGGGAGGGGCAGGGGAACTGCTCTTTCACCACAGAGCACACGGAGCACACGGAGTACTACAGCCTGAGGCGGCGGATTCCGTGCTTCAGGACCGGTACATGGAAGTTGATGAGCAGGGCCAGGGAATACGCGGAGAGTTTGAGATACGTGAGTACGGTGGCTACGTGAATTCGTTCAATTCGCTCGACGGACTTGAGCTCGACGATAACAGAATCTTCAACGACCAGATCCATCCTGTATCCGACCTGCATCAGCTGGCCCTTATAGATGAGCGGCAGCTTCTTCTGTCTCTCGAAACGAAGAGAGTCGGCAGTCAGCTCATGACAAAGGCAGGCCTCGTAGCTCGATTCGAGCAGCCCGGGCCCAAGCTCGCGATGCACGCGAATGGCAGCCCCGATGATCGACCCCGTAACGACGTCGATGTCCACTCCGTGTGCTCCGTGTGCTCTGTGGTGAAAATTCCGTTCGAAGTATGCCGGGCCGCGAAGCAAGAGAACATGGCCCGGAACGACACTCGCATTACCCCCGGTGACCTCTAGATGTCGAAGTTCGATCTCGTCCTGCCGTTCTCTCCCGCCGGTGACCAGCCGCAGGCGATCGCTGAGTTGAGCGCCGGTCTAGCGAGCGGTGAGAAGTTCCAGACGCTGCTCGGTGTCACCGGCTCCGGAAAGACGGTGACGATGGCGTCGGTCATTGCGAATCACGGGCGGCCCACGCTGGTCATGAGCCACAACAAGACGCTCGCGGCGCAGCTCTATGGCGAGCTGAAGCAGTTCTTCCCGTCAAACGCGGTCGAGTACTTCGTCTCGTACTACGACTACTATCAGCCCGAGGCGTATGTCGCGGCGACGGACACGTATATCGAGAAGGACTCGTCGATCAACGAGGACATCGAGCGGCTGCGGCTGCGTGCGACGTCATCGCTGATGGAGCGGGAGGATGTAATCATCGTCGCGTCCGTGTCGTGCATCTACGGCCTGGGCGATCCGCGCGAGTACCGCGAGCTCATGCTGATGCTCGAGGTCGGGCAGCGGATGGAGCGGCGCGACATCCTGCAGGCGCTGGTGCGCGTGCAGTACTCGCGTAACGATGTGAACTTCGAGCGTGGCACGTTCCGTGTCCGCGGCGACGTGGTCGAAGTGTTCCCGGCCTATGAGGAACAGGCGGTCCGCATCGAGCTGTTCGGCGACGAGATCGAGCGGATCACGCGGTTCGACCCGCTGACCGGGCAGACGATCGTGCGACTGGAGCGCACGGCGATCTACCCGGCGACTCACTTCGTGTCGCAGCGGAGCACCGTCGAGCGGGCCGTGGTGCGGATCCGGGAGGAGCTGGAGGAGCGGCTGCTGGAGCTGCGCGGCGCGGGCAGGCTGCTCGAGGCACAGCGGCTGGAGCAGCGCACGAACTTCGACATCGAGATGCTGCTCGAGATCGGCACGTGTCCCGGTGTCGAGAACTACTCGCGCCACATCGCCGGACGCGCGGCGGGCGAGCGACCCGCGTGCCTGTTCGACTATTTCCCCGAGGACTTCCTGCTCATCCTCGACGAGTCGCACGTCTCGGTGCCGCAGATCCGGGGCATGTACAACGGCGACCGTGCGCGCAAGCTGAACCTCGTCGAGCACGGTTTTCGCCTGCCGAGCGCGCTCGACAACCGGCCGCTCACGTTCGAGGAGTGGGAGTCGCTGATCGAGCGCGTCATTTTCGTGTCGGCCACACCGGGCGATTACGAGCTGAGGCAGTCCGGCGGTGTGGTCGTCGAGCAGCTGATCCGGCCGACGGGTCTGCTGGACCCGGCGATCGATGTACGGCCGGTGAAGGGCCAGGTGGACGATCTGATCGCGGAGATCCGCGAGCGTGAGAAGCGCGGCGAGCGCGTGCTCGTAACGACGCTGACGAAGCGGATGGCGGAGGACCTGTCGGACTACCTGCAGCAGATCGGCATCCGCGTGCGCTACATGCATTCGGACATCGATACGATCGAACGAATGGAGATCCTGCGCGACCTGCGGCTGGGACGCTTCGAGGTGCTGGTCGGCATCAACCTGCTGCGCGAAGGGCTCGACCTGCCGGAGGTCTCGCTGGTGGCGATCCTCGATGCGGACAAGGAAGGGTTCCTGCGCGATGAGCGCTCGCTCATCCAGACGGTCGGGCGCGCCGCGCGCAATGCGGACGGCCGTGCGATCATGTATGCCGACCGCATGACAGGCTCGATGCAGCGCAGCATCGAGGAGACGAACCGCCGCCGTGAGGTGCAGAGGGAGTACAACGATGAGCACGGCATCACGCCGCAGACGATCGTGAAGAGCGTGGAGGAGATGATGCTCAGCACGCGCGTCGCGGATGCACGGCTGGAGCGGCGTCCGGCCGCGGGCCACGTCGCGGAGCCGCGCGCCAGCTATGCCGAGGAGGTCAATCTCGAGGAGTACGCGAAGATCCTCGAGCAGGAGATGCGTGATGCATCGACGGCACTGGACTTCGAGCGCGCGGCCCGGCTGCGCGACCAGCTGCTCGAGGTCAAGGCGAAGCTCGGCGCCGGCGCAGGATCGCCCCCGTGACGCTGACCGAGAGCGAGCTGGAGGCGTGGGGCGAGCGCGTGGGGTCGGCTGTTGCGACACCGGCGTTCTTCGCGCTGCGCGGAGACCTCGGCGCCGGCAAGTCGGTGCTCGCTCGCGCGATCGCGCGTGGTGCGGGTGTCACGGCCGCCATGCCCTCGCCCACGTTCAACCTCGTGTTCCGGTACGACGGCACAGGCGGTACGGAAGTGGTGCACATGGACCTGTACCGCCTGCAGCGGCAGGACGAGGTCTGGGCCCTCGGCTGGAGCGACCTGGGCCGCGACAACGAGATCGTCCTGGTCGAGTGGCCGGAGCGCGCCGGTGCGCTGCTTCCGCCGGACCGCTGGGACATCGAGCTCGGCTACGCATCGCCGGAGCTCAGGTCCGTGACGGTCACGCCCGTGGGCAACGTTCCGCACCTCCCGGCACTCGCAGCCTGATCGATGCTCCTCGCCATTGAGACGTCAACCGACTATGGCTCGATCGCGATCGGACGCGGCGCCGATCTGATCGGTGAAGTCGTCATCGGCGCGCGCTCGCGCCACGCGGAGTCGCTGTTGCCGGCGCTCGAGTTCCTGCTCTGTACCGGACGCGTCTCGCGCAGCGACGTGCGCGGCATCGTGGTGGGCGCCGGGCCCGGCTCGTTCACGGGAGTGCGTGTCGCCGCGGCGACGGCACTCGGGCTCGCGACCGGCCTGGACGTTCCCCTCTACGCGTACTCGAGTCTCGCATGTCTTGCGGTCGAGACGGCTGCGCACGACCGGGTGTGCGCGGTGTTCGATGCCCGCCGCGGCGAGGTTTACGCAGCGTGCTTCGAGCGCGTTGCCAACCGGGATCAGCTGAAGACGATCTTCGCGCCCGAAGCGCTGCACGTGGATGAGCTGCGCGCCAGGATCACCGGCATGGACGTGACGTACACCGGCGACGGTGCACGGCGTTACGCCGATGCGCTCGGCATCGCAGCGCCGCCGCCGTCGTTTCCGCGGGCTGCGGGACTGCTCCGCCTGGCCGCGGCGGACCCCGACGCGGGCCTGATCGAAGATCGCGCCGGATGGGAGCCGCTCTACCTGCGGTCTTCCGGCGCCGAACGGGGGATCGCGGGATGAGGACGTCATGAGCAGCATGGCGCACGAGGCCGCAGCGCGGGCGGACGTGCGGCTGCGCGACATGGTCGCCACCGACGTGCCCGCGGTCGTCGCCATCGAGCGGGCATCGTACACGATGCCGTGGAGCGAAGCGACCTTCCGCGGCCTGCTGCGTCGACGCGATGCCGAAATGGTAAGCGCAGAGACGGAGGGCATCGTGATCGGCTACGCGGCATTCTGGTGTGTGGTGGATCAGGGTGAGCTGGGCAATGTCGCCGTGTCGGCCGGGTGGCGGGGACTGGGCCTCGGTGCGCGCCTCGTCGAGGACGTTCTGCGTCGCGCGGCGCGCCGCGGCGTGCGCGAGGTCTTTCTCGAGGTACGTCCTTCCAACACCGTCGCGCGCCAGCTCTACGAACGGCTCGGCTTCCGACCGGTTGGCCGGCGCCGCAACTACTATCAGGCGCCCGTCGAAGATGCGATCGTTCTGCGTCACCTCATCGAGCCACTCTGATTTCGATACGAACAGGATTGAAGGGATAATGTCACAGTTCCCGCAGTACAGGCCGCGCCGCCTGCGCCGGACCGCCGCACTGCGACGGCTCGTCCGCGAGACGACCGTAGACACTGCCGATCTCATCCAGCCCTACTTCGTCACCAGCGGAGCGGGTCAGCGGCGGCCGGTCGGCTCCATGCCCGGCGTGGCGCAGACATCCGTCGATGAGCTGATCCGCGACGCGACCGAGGCCGCACAGCTCGGCATCCCCGCCGTGCTCCTGTTCGGGATCCCCGACGACAAGGACGAGCGCGGCAGCAGCGGATGGGCGGATGGCGGAGTGGTGCAGGTGGCCGTCCGCGCGCTCAGGCGTGAGCTGCCCGATCTCATCGTGATCACCGACGTCTGCCTCTGCGAATACACATCGCATGGACACTGCGGCATCCTGCACGATGGCACCGTGGACAACGATGCCACGCTCGAGCTCCTCGCCCGCCAGGCCCTCAGTCACGCCCGGGCAGGCGCCGATATCGTTGCACCCAGCGACATGATGGACGGCCGTGTCGGCACCATCCGGCGCGCACTCGACGCCGAAGGCTTCCAGGACACCGCCATCATGTCCTACGCAGCGAAATACGCCTCCGCCTTCTACGGGCCGTTTCGCGACGCGGCCGGGAGCACTCCGCAAACCGGCGATCGGCGCGGTTATCAGATGGATCCCGGCAATGCCGGCGAGGCTCTGCGCGAGGTCCGGCTCGATATCGCCGAGGGCGCCGACATGATCATGGTCAAACCGGCGCACACCTACCTGGACATCATCTGGCGGGTCAAGCAGGAGACCGGTTATCCCGTCTGTGCCTATCATGTATCAGGAGAGTATGCCGCCATTCTGGCAGCCGGCCAGCTGGGCTGGATCGACGCCGAACGGGCTCTCGCGGAGACGCTCGTGTCCATCAAACGGGCGGGTGCGGACCAGATCATTACGTACTGGGCGACGGAGTTCGCCCGGCGCCGGAAAAATGGAGAGCTTTGACGCGGTGTCGGAACGCATTATCTTGTACTGCCCCGGAGAGAACCCAGAACAGGCGCTGATGAGCCTCTGCCTGCACGCCGTGCGTCGTGGCCGGCCGGACAGATGTCCGTCCGGATATCGCGCGGCCGAACGGTCCTTCTCAAGGAGATCGAGTTGCTGAAACACCTGGTCCGTACTCCGGTCCGCAAACTCCTCCCCGTGGTCTTCCTGCTGGCTGGCGGCGCGGCCGAAGCCCAGGAGCAGCCGGCTACCTCACAGCAGCGGGAGCATCAGGTGCGCCGCGGCGATACGCTGTGGGATCTGGCGCGTGCCTATCTGGACAATCCGTTCATGTGGCGGCTCATTTACGACGCCAACCGGGATGTGGTCGAGAATCCGCACTGGATCTATCCCGCGGAGCGGCTGATCATTCCGCCGCTGCTGGCGAGCGATGCGCCGGATTCGCCGCGGCGTGCGCCGCTCGGCGTACCGATCGGCACGCCCCAGGTCTTCGAGCTGAACGAGGCGCCGATGGCGCCGCCGATGGTGGCGGACTCGCCGACGGTGGTGGAGACACTGGACCTGCGCCGGCCGGTCGTGGCGGTGGCGGAGTACCTGGCGGCGCCCTGGCTGAGCACGACGGCACAGCGGCAGGTGAGCGGCACAGTCCTGCGCATGGCCGACCCGGCCGCGATGGAAGACCGGCTCGCGTCGAACATCCACCCGAACGACCGGGTTCACATTGGCGATCTGGGGTCGAGCCGTCCGCAGGTGGGCGACAGCCTGTCGGTGGTGCGCTTCGGCCGGCAGGTCGGCAATCACGGTGTGATCGTGGAGCCGCTGGCGGTTCTGGTGGTGGAGGCGGTGGACGCGACGGTAGCGACCGCGCGCGTGGTGCGTCAGTTCGGGACAGCGCGTCTGGGTGACTCGGTGCTGCCTCTGGGCCCGCTTCCGGAGATCGGGCTGGGCGAGCCGGAGCCGCTGGAGTCGGGTCCCGAGGGGATGCTGCTGGAGTTCCTGACGGAGGAGCCACTGCATGGGACGACGGACATCGCGTTCATCTCGGTCGGCCGCGCGAACGGCGTGGGGATCGGCGATGAGTTCGGAGTGTATGTACCCACTCGCGGTTTGTCGGGCCAGGCGGAGCGGCTGCCGTCGGAGCCGGTGGGAACCGTGCGGGTGGTCAAGGTTGAAGAGAACACGGCGACCGTGCGGGTGAGGTCGGTGAACAATGCGGCACTTGCGAATGGTCTGCCGGTGCACATGATACGCAAGATGCCGTGAGACGCGGCGCTGCCGCATCGCACTCGCTCAGATAGAGGTCGATACGGGCGCCGCATGAGGCGCCCGTATCTTTATGGGGTATGATGGTCACGATTCTGTTCGCGATCGCGCTCGTGCTGTATGTCGGCGCGTCAGGCACGCTCGCGGCGTCGTTCGCAGGCGGGCGCGGCTCCGCGCCGCGAACGGGCGTCGCGTTGATCGGCGGTGCGCTGGCCGTGCACGCGGCCGCGCTGGTAATTTTCACGGTAACGCATGCGGAGCTGCCGCTCGTCGGCCTCGCGCCGTCGCTGAGCACGCTCGCATTCCTCATCACGCTCTTCCTGTTCGCGACGACTCTCGCGCGCGAGTCCCGTCCCGTTGGAATTGTGCTCGTGCCGCTGACGGCCGTACTGCTCGCGATCGCGCTCGTGATCGGGATCACCCCGTCGGGCGAGGCGCTCGCGTTCAGCGGAGTCTGGTTCAGCTTCCACGTGCTGCTGGCGTTCATCGGCTATGCCGGGCTCGCCGTCGCGTTCGCGGCCGGACTGCTGTACCTGCTGCAGTTCCGTGAGCTGAAGGACAAGCGTCTCGGCCGCGTCTTCCGCTTCTTTCCGAGCCTTCCGGCCCTCGACATGATCGGGCGGCGCGGAGTGGCGATCGGGTTCCCGGCCCTGTCCGTCGCGCTGGTGCTCGGCTGGGCATGGACGGTCCGCTTCCGCAACACGTTCGCCGCGGGCAGCCCGGAAGTGATCTGGGGCGTGCTCACCTGGCTGACGTTCGCCGTGGTCATCGGCGTGCGCTATGCGAACGGACCGAACACGGAGCGGCGCGCGGCGGCCGCGAGCGTGATCGGCTTCGCATTCGTGGTCGCATCCTACCTCATGCTGCGGCTGTTCGTCGCAGGTAAGGCATTCCTGTGATGAGCGGAGCGCACGGATGTCGCTGGCGGTAGTTGGCGTCAGCCACCGTACGGCGCCGCTCGAAGTGCGCGAGCGCTTCGTGGTGGACGCGCACGCGAGCGCAGCGGCGCTTCGGCGTCTGGCCGCCATCGGATGTACGGAGGCCGTTCTGCTGTCGACGTGCAACCGTACCGAGCTCTACATGCGAGCGCCGGCCGCGCATCCGGATGCGAGCATCATCGGCGCGCGTTTCCTGAGCGACCACGCGGGCATGCCCGAGGCCGACGCGGACCGGTACCTCTACACGTTGCACGACGACGGTGTGGTCGAGCACCTGTTCAGGGTGGTCGCCAGCCTGGACTCCATGATCCTGGGCGAGGCGCAGATCCAGGGACAGGTCAAGGCGGCCTACGAGCGCGCCGTGGAGACGAACAACGGCGACTTTGTCGTCGGTCCCGTGCTCGCGCGGCTTTTCGAGACGGCGCTGCGCGTCGGCGGCCGCGTGCGGAGTGAAACGAAGCTCGGGACGGGTGCCGCGTCGGTACCATCGGCATCGATCGAGCTGGCCCACAAGATCTTCGGCAGCCTGGAAGGCCGGCGTGCCCTGGTGCTGGGCGCCGGCGACATGAGCGAGCTGACGATGGAGTGCCTGCGCGGCGCGGGTGTTCAGGATATCATGGTGGCCAATCGCACGGCGGCGCGCGGCGAGGAGCTGGCGCGGCGTGTGTCGGCGCGGCCCGTGCCGTTCGATGATGTTCCGGCGCTGCTGCGCGAAGTGGACATCGTCGCCGCCGCGACCTCGGCGCCGCACGCAGTGATCACGCGCGCAGTCGCGGAGAACTCACTCGGCTTCAGCCGGCGTACTCCGCTGCTGATTCTGGACATTGCACTGCCGCGTGACGTGGAGCGGGAGGTCGGCGAGCTGCCGAACGTGTTCCTGTACGACATCGACGATCTCAGTCAGGTCGTCGAGGGCAATCTGGAGCGCCGTCGCTCCGAGATAGCGGTTGCCGAAGAGATCATCCAGGACGGCGCGCGCGAGTTCCGCGCGTGGTATCGCGGTCGCAATGTGGTCCCGCTCATCCGCGAGCTGCGCGGGAGGGCGGAGGAACTGCGCGAGACCGAGACGGCGCGCGCGCTGCGCATGCTGGCGCACCTGAGTCCGACGGACCGGGCTGCGGTCGAGAATCTGACGCGCCAGCTGTTGAACAAGGTACTGCACTCGCCGACCGCGCGGCTGCGCGAAGCGGCCTCCGACGGGCGCGAGGGGCAGATCACGGAAGCTGCACGCTACCTGTTCGGACTCGGCAACGGGTCCGCACTCGATGACGACGCGCCGCCGGACGGCGGCGCGCACCACGACGAGGAATGATGCCGAAGAGGGTACTGGTCACGGGAGGCG
>DATHVW010000170.1:0-33124 GCA_035461085.1 Longimicrobiales bacterium
ATGTTGTAGAACCCCTCCGGAACCTGAGCGTCGCCCTGGTGCCGCTTCGGTCCGGGCTTACCCGCCAGCGCACAGATGCTGTACGTCTTCAGCAGCTGGAAACGCGAGCTGTCCAGCGGCCTGACCCATACCTCCATCTCACGATCCCGCTTGAACACACGCACGAACACCTCTGCCGCCGGGTGACGGATGTTCCGCTCCCGGAACAGACGCTGGATCTTCGGACGCGCGTTCAACTGCGCGCGCCGCACGCGGCTGTGCCGCAACTGTGCCCTGGCGAATCCGGATTCCGCTACCGCGTAGTCGGCGGCCGACAGACTGCTGCCACCGGCCGGCTCCGACGAGACGAGATGCAGTGCGCTCGGACCCTGAGCGCTCGTCTGCGTCGTCGCTCCGAGAAGCAGCAGGGCGCAATACGCCATACCGCTCCAGAAGTGCGTTCTCGGCTTCATCGCCTTTTCTTCCTGTGCTGTTGCTTGCCACCGCCCACCAGCGATCGTTACAGACCGCCGGTCCTCCATGGGCGTGACTCCGGGGTGCCCCTTCTCAGGGCAGTCTGCATGCCGTCCGGCCCCGGATCCGCACCGGCCGGCTCAAGCACGTGAGAAACTGCGACTTAGCGAATGGCACGGCCCGTGGGTGGCACCGGCCGGGTCAGCAGGAAGGTTTCGAAATCCACGACTTATTGTATTCTGCCCGACGCCTTCTGCATGCAAATCGGGACGCAGCGGGCCGGGTCGGCGCGCACGGTCGAGCCGACCCGGGGCACCTCATTCGGACCCGGCCATCGAGCCCGCCTCGCAGGCCCCCGCGGGTCACCGCAGATTGCGGTACATCAGGTCGATCAGCTCGTCATACATCGCTTCGGCGTCAGCCTCGCCGGAGCGAATCGCAGCGGTTGCGCAGTGCTTCAGATGATTGCGCATCAGCTCGCGGCCCACGCTGCGCAACGCCTCCTGCACCGATGAGATCTGCGTGAGTATGTCGGCGCAGTAACGATCCTCGCTGATCATGCGCTGCAGCCCGCGCACCTGGCCCTCGATGCGGCGCAGTCGCTTGAGATTGCGGTCGCGCCGCTCGGGATCGACACCAGCAGCCTTGCGGGGGCCCGCGCCATCCGCGGGATGGGCGGCACCGCAGCCGCAGGCGACGGTCGTGGTTTCGGGATCCAATGTGCTCCTCCTCGGGTGTGGGACGCACACAATCTAAATAGGGACAGGGGGTATGCCAATGAGCCGGCGCGGGAGGGCCAGCGGAGGGGTGCCGGAGGACTGTGGCTTGCCAGAGCGTGCGGGCTGTGCGATTTTTTTGAACGCAGGCCTACCCACCCCACCCGGTAGATCCATGCAGGACATCTTTCTCCTCTGCCTCGGCCTCGGCGCCGGCGTCCTCGTCGTGCAGATCCTGCTCGGCATGTTCGGTATCGGCGACGACCTGGCGGGCGGCATGGAGGATGTCGGCCACGGTCTGGATCTGCTGAGTGTCCGTACCCTCTCGGCCGGCGTGGCGCTGTTCGGCGCGGTCGGTCTGTGGCTGAGTGGTCGCACGCCCGCGGTGGTCACGTTTCCTGTCGCGATTGCGGCGGGAATCGCGGCGGCGGTGGGGACGGCGCTGATCACCCGCCAGATATTCCGGTTCGAGAGTGACGGTTCGCTTCAGCTGTCGAACGCCGTGGGCCAGTCGGGGACGGTGTACCTGCCGGTCCCGGCGCGACGGGACGGCTTCGGCAAGGTGCAGTTCACGCTGCAGGGCCGTACGGTCGAGTTGCGCGCGGTGGCGGATGAAGCCACCGCGATCCCCACAGGGACTTCCGTGATCGTGGTCGCCGTGATGGAGGGCGACATGGTGGAAGTCACACCAATCCCGCTGATCGAAGGAATCGACGCATGACAATCGCATCCCTCGCCCTGCTCCAGTTCGATCCCGGCTCGGGCATCACGGTCATTGGCGCGGTCGCGCTGATCCTGTTCAGCATCCTGGCGCTGTTCGTGAGCCGTTACAAGCGGTGTCCGGCGAACCGCGTGCTGGTGATATCCGGCAAGGTTGCCGGCGGCCAGTCGGCGCGTGTGATCAGCGGCGGCGGCACGTTCGTGTGGCCGGTGATCCAGCAGGCGGACTTCCTGTCACTGCTTCCGCTGCAGATCGACATCAACCTGACGGACGCGCTGTCGCTGGAGAACATCCGCGTGCGCGTCCCGAGCCAGGTGACGGTGGCGATCGGGGACACGGAGGAGTACCAGCAGAACGCGGCAGCGCGTGTGCTGGGTCTGTCGCCGAAGGACGTCAGTGATCTGGCGATGAACATCATCTTCGGCCAGATGCGTCAGGTGATCGCGTCGATGAAGATCGAGGACATCAACCGGGACCGTGACCAGTTCCGGGCGAACATCGAGCATGCGCTGGAGCCGGAGCTGAAGAAGGTCGGCCTGAAGCTGATCAACGTGAACATCAAGGACCTGAACGACGAGTCCGGATACATCGAAGCGATCGGCCGTGAAGCGGGTGCGCGCGCGGTGCAGAAGGCGCGCGGTGACGTGGCAGAGCAGGAGAAGCTCGGCGAGATCGCCGTGGCGTCGGCGACGCAGGAGAAGGAGATCGCGGTCGCGGATGCGAACCGTACGCGCGAGATCGGCGTGAAGAGCGCTGCGCGCGACACGGCCGTGAAGGTGGCGGAGCTCGACCGCGAGACGGCAGTGGCGCAGAAGGAAGCCGAGTTCTCGCGTGACAGTGCGATCGCAGAGGCCGATCGTCTGCGCCGCATCTCGGTTGCGGCGGCGGACGCGGAGGCAGTGCGGGGCGAAGCGAGTGCGGAGCAGGCGCGACGCGTTGCGATTGCGGCAGCCAACGCGCAGGCGATCGAGGGAGAAACGACCGCGCAGGCGCGCGTCGCAGCGGCGCAGGCGGCGCTGCAGGTGAAGGAAGCCGAGTCGTACGAGGTCGGTGAGACGCGCAAGCGTGTGGCGCTCGCGAAGGTGCAGGAGTCGGAGAATCGGGCACTCGCGCTGGCGGCGGTCGCGGAGAGCGAGCGTATCGAGGCGGAGCGTCGTGCCGAGCTGGAGGCGCCCGCGAAGGCGGAGCGCGCGCGCCGGCTCGTGGAAGCGGAAGCCGAAGCCGAGAGCCGACGCATCGAGGCGCAGGGCGAGGCGTCCGCGATATTCGCACGGCTCGAAGCGGAAGCACGCGGTGAATACGAGAAGCTGGCGAAGAAGGCTGAAGGTCTCGGCCGGCTGGTCGAGGCGTGCGGCGGAGCGGACCAGGCGTATCAGCTCCTCATGCTGGAGCATCTCGATCATCTCGCGAATACTGCCGCCACGGCGATATCGAACATCAAGATGGACAAGGTGGTGGTGTGGGGCGGCGGCAATGGCAGCGGCGGCAAGGGCAACAACGAGGTCGGCGTCGGTGCGTTCGTGCGTGACCTGGCGGGCACCGTACCACCGGTGCTCCAGATGCTCAGGGATATCGGCGGCGTCACCGTGAGCGACCGCTTCGTGAAACTCGAGGAGGAGACAGTCGCCGCGGCGGCCGGCGCCAGTGCGGATGTCCCGTCGGCTGATGTGAAGACAGTCGAGCTGGCGGATCCGAGGCGCACGCCGAGACCGTAGGCACATATGGCCCGCCGACGGCGGGCAGCACACAGACAAAGTCGGACGGACGGATCGGAAGGCACTGCGCGGATCGGGATGATCCTCGCAGTGCCTTTTTTTGGTGCGAAGGGTGACGGGCCTTAGGTTGGGGCGGGACCACCGGACGCGGAACCCGTTCTGCAGAATGGCCCACGGCAGTATGCGCGTGGCCGAAAGTACGGCGCCCGCCATGCGTGAGCGGCCGTCCCGGCTGTGGGGATCGGCCATTCTGCAGAACGGGTTCCGCGTCCGACAGACTCGACGACAGCGGTAAAGGGAAAATGAAGGCAGGGGAGACGGGCCCGATGCTCGAAGCAGTGATCATCGGGGCGGGGGCCCGCGGCAACGAGGTGTTCGCGGAGCTGATGCGCACGAAGGATATCGGCTGGCGGGTCAATGCGGTGGTTGAGCCGGATACGTTGCGGCGGGAGGCATTCGCGCAGCGGCATGATCTTCCTGCGGAGCGGACCTTCGAGAGCATAGAGGACCTGCTGGCCGGTCCCCGCGTCGGTGATATCGCGCTCATCTGTACGCCGGATGTCACGCATTACACCATCTGCGCCGCGGTATCACGCGCCGGCTACGACGTGCTGCTGGAGAAGCCGATCGCGACATCGCTACCCGACTGCCTCGCCCTGCTGGATGTACAGCAGACACATCGCAACCGGATATTCGTCGCGCACGTGCTCCGCTATTCGCCCTTCTTCCGCACGTTGAAGGATATCGTCGCGTCCCGGCGTTATGGCCTGGTGCGCAACATCCGGCTGACGGAGAACGTGGGGCACTGGCATTTTGCGCACAGCTACGTCCGCGGCAACTGGCGCCGTCGTGAGGACTCCGCACCGATCGTCCTGACGAAGAGCTCACACGACCTCGACATCATCGCGTGGCTGATGGAGAAGGACCGGCCGGCGTTCATCAGTTCGTTCGGCACGCTCGAGTACTTCACGCAGCAGAATGCGCCGCCGGAATCGGCGGAGCGCTGCGTCGAGTGTCCGCTGCAGGACACCTGTCGGTACAGTGCCACGACGTTCTATCTGCACGAGCGGCGCGGCTGGCCGTTCGACGTGGTGGCGCCGGCCGAGGCAGGAATCGATGCGCGCCGTCGCGCGCTGGAGACCGGACAGTACGGCCGCTGCGTGTGGCGCACCGACAATGACGTGTGCGACAATCAGACGGTGAGCGTTCAGTTCGAGTCGGGCATCCACGCCAGCTTCGGCCTGTACGCGCTGAGCGCGGAGAACACGCGGCTCATCACGGTGCTCCTGGACGATGTCGAGGTGACGGGCGACCTGCTGCACGGCCGGCTCACGGTGACCCCGCTCTCCGGCACGCGCGAGGTCGTGGAACCGATCACTGTGCCGATTCCCTGCTCCGACGACCATCACGGCGGCGGAGATCTGGCCCTGCTGCAGACCCTGCGCGAGCATCTGCAGACGGGCGCGCACAGCGAGATCATGAGCTCATTGGAGAGCTCCATCGCCAGTCACGTACTGGCGTTCCTTGCCGACGAGTCGCGCGTGAAGGGTGGCACGCCGCTGCCGGTGCCGGCCATTTTCAAGCTTTCCGGGATGGGCGTGTGAGCGGGCGACTGGTTCTGGCCACGGATCTCGATGGCACGATGGCGCACGGCGCCGAATCCGCACGACGGGAGGTCGTCGCGGCGGTGCGGGCGACGCCCGATGCGCGACTGATCTACGTCACGGGGCGCACCCCCGGGTCGGCGCGCTCGCTCCTCGGCAGATCGGCATTGCCGGAGCCTGATATCCTGATCGCGGACGTGGGCACGTCCGTGCTGCACGGCGCCGGTCCGGCGCGCGTGCGGGAGATCGAGGCGGAAATGGATACGGTGTGGCCGGGCGCAGATGCGGTGCGGGACAGGCTGGCGTCCGTCGGGGCACTGACGGCGCAGGAGGTGGACTCACCGCGGCGCGTCGCGTACTGGATCGAGCCGGTACGGGTGCGGCGGTCCACGACTCCGTCACAGGACCCGTTCGCCGCGCGGCCGCCGGATGATGCATCGTTCGACCGGGAGTCGCATGACATCGCCCTGAACGTCGCCGGCGAGGCTGCCGCGGCTTTGGAGGATCTCGACGTGGACGTGCTGGTATCGGCCAATGTGTTCCTGGACGTGCTGCCCCGTGGCGTCAACAAGGGCAGCACACTGCGGCGGGTGCTGCGCTGGGTCGGTGTGGAGGAAAGCGATTGCGTCGTTGCGGGTGATTCGCTCAACGACCTCGCGCTGTTCGAGACCGGCCTGCGCGGTATCGTCGTCGGCAACTGCGAGCCGGCGCTGCTGCAGCGGATAGCGACCATGGAGCAGGTGTATCAGGCGCGCGGGATCGGGGCCGAGGGTGTTCTCGAGGGGCTGCGCCATTACGGTCATGCCGCCGATACGGAATCGGAAGGAGACGGACATGGCGAGTGATTTCATCGTGCTCTCGCATCGCGAGCCGTACCAGGCGGTGCAGCTGCCGGATGGCGAGACCGTGCTGCGTCGCAAGACGAATGGTGTGTTCACCACGCTCGATTCCGTCATGCGGCAGAAGCGCGGAACATGGATCGCATGGCGCGAGCATGAGGATGATCAGGAGTTCGTGCCGCGTATCCAGGTGCCCTCACCGGACCACGAAGAGGCCTACACCGTTCGTCGCATTCCACTCCACCCCGACGAGGCGCGCCGCTTCTACTACGATTTTACATCGACGGCGCTGTGGCCCGTGCTGTTCTCCCTGCTCGACCGCGCCCGGTTCACAGCCGAAGCCTGGCAGACGTACCAGCGCGTCAATCAGCTGTTCGCCGACGCTGTATGTGAAGAGGCGGCGCCGAACGCGCTGATCTGGGTGAACGACTTTCATCTCATGCTGGCCCCGCGGATCATCAAGGAGCGACGACCCGACCTCCGCCTCGCGCTCTTCCTGCATACCACGTTTCCGCCGCCGGACGTTTTCGGCATTCTGCCCTGGCGCGAGCAGCTGCTGGATGGACTGCTGCACCTCGACCTCATCGGATTTCACATCCCGTCCTACGCGCGCAACTTCGCCGACACTGCCGAGCGGTTCCTCGACGCGCGCGTCACGGCGACCACCGAGACGAACATGATCCGACACGGGCCGGCGGTCGCCGTTCCGAGTTATCCGACCATGCTGAAGTATGGCGAGCGCGAAGTGACGCTCGGCGTATTCCCGGTGGGGGTTGACGTCGAATATTTCGCCGGCGAGGCGCAGTCCGAGAGCACGCGCGACGCTGCGCGCGAAGTGCGGGTGCGTACGGGCGCCGATACGGTCATCGTGTCGGCGGAGCGCCTCGACTACGTGAAGGGAGTGCTCGAGCGCCTGGAGTGCTTCGAACGGTATCTCGAGCGTCACCCCGAGCAGCACGGCAACGTGTCGTTCGTCCAGATCGCCGTCCCGACACGCACGGGCATGGAGGAGTTCCAGCTGATGCGACGGCAGGTCGAGGAGGCCGTCGGCCGCATCAACGGGCGCTTCGGCGGGTTCGAGTGGCAGCCGGTGCTGCACATGTACGGATCCCTCGACCGGCCCGAGCTCGTCGGCCTCTACCTCGCCGCCGACATCGCCTGGGTCACACCGCTCCGCGATGGGCTCAACCTGGTGGCGAAGGAATACATCGCCACACAGATCGGCGGCACCGGCATAGTGATCCTCTCGGAGTTCGCCGGCGCCGCCGCCGAGCTGAACGGCGTCATCCTGACGAATCCGTATTCGCCCGATGACATGGACCGTGCACTCGAGCAGGCAATGACCATGGAGGAAGGCGAGCGCACGGGCCGCATGCTCATGCTGCGCGATCGCGTCCTGACATGGGATGTGCATCGCTGGTCGCACGCGTTTCTGCACGCTGCCGAGGAGGCGGGGGCGCAGACCGCCGGACAAGGACGCAGCTGACTCACCCTGCCGGTGTGGCCTGTTCCTCACCTGCCGGTGTGGCCGGTTCCTCACCTGGCGGTGTGGCCTGTTCCTCACCTGCCGGTGTGCGCCCTGACCGCTGCGGCAGCGACTCCCAGATGGCCGGGTCTTCCGGCCCCAGCACCCAGACGGAGAAGCCGCGCAGTCCGTAGCGCCGCATGAGGTCGAGCTTCGCGCGGAAGCTGCGGGCGTCTTCCAGGAAGATCCACTCGAACGTGCCGCCCACCGGAAAGAACGCGTATCCGACCTGATGGTCGTCGTTCCACTGGACGGTGGCGTCGTAGCGCTCGATCATGCCCAGTGCGCGGGCGTGGCTGAGCTGGGCGCTGTAGGACCGGGCGAGCTCGGGCGTGATGCGCTCCTCGTAGGACGTGTACCAGTGCTGCGAGTTCACGGGTATGCCGAGCGACAACTTGCCGGCGGGCACGAACCGCAGGAAATACTCGACTACATCCTCCACCCATGGAATGCCGGCCTGCGGGCCGGGCGGCGTCCGCCGCGTGTGCTGCGAATAGCTCATGATGGAGATGAAATCGCCAATGTCGCCGAGCGCGGCCAGGTCGTAGCCACCGCGCCAGCTGTCGAACAGCCACTTGTGGTACGGCGTGGGACCGGGCAGCTCGTCGGGGCGGTGCACGACGGCCACACTGATGCCGCAGCCCGCCTCGCGCAGCGCAGCGGCACTCTCGCGATAAAATCGCGTGAACGCATCGCGATCGTTGATGCTCAGGTTCTCGAAATCGATCTGGATGCCGTCGTAGTCATGGCGCCGGCACAGCTCCGCCAGCGACGAGGCAACTCGCGCGCGCGCGGCATCGTCGGTGAGCAGTTCGTGCAGCGCCTGCTGGTCGAAGCCACGGTTGACCAGCAGCGGGATCACTCTGGCGCCGTGAGCGCGTGCGAGCGCAATGACGCGCGGGTCCAGGTCGCCCCACACCACACCGTCTTCCTCCACGAAGTAGGCGGACGCTGCGACCACGTCGATGCGGTCGATGTTGGCGACCAGGCTTTCGTATGCCGCGTCGTTGTCGACGAAGTAGAACAGCCGCTCGGCGTCCTGCGCAGCGGCGGGTACAGCGCAGAAGCCCACAGCTGCGAGCGCAGCGCCGGATAGACGATTCATGGCCTCACCTGTTGCAGAGTGTCAGAGCGCCTGACGGTGGATGCCGCCGCAGGCCGGAATGCCATATCAATACAGCCATTGCGTTTCGCCTGCTCGGTCACCCGAGGAGTCGGCCCTTCTTCCGATTGCGCCACTTGTCCATCTCACCTCCGATGATGGCCATGCTGCCGACCGCCGCAACCAGCAGCCACTCTGTCGGCCGCAGCGGGCCGGTACGAAATACGTCCTGTAGAAAGCCGATGTGCAACACGGCGACATGCGCGGCGGCGGCCGTGATGATGCTGATGAACAGGAAGCGGTTGGAGAATAGTGGGATGCTGAACACCGATCGGTCGAGCGAACGACAGTTGAAGACGTGGAAGAACTGGAAGACGACCATCTGCGTCATGGCCATCGTGCGCGCGTGTGTCAGGTCACCGGACTGTTCGAGCGTCCACCAGAAGACGGCGAGGGTCCCGGCAGCCAGCACTATCCCGACAGCCCCGAGCCGCTCCAGTATCCGGAGCGTGACGATACCCTCGCGTATCCTGCGCGGCGGGCGCTGGAGGAGGCCCGGCTCGCCTTTTTCGAATGCGAGCGCCACGTCCTGCAATCCGTTCGTGACCAGATTGATCCATAGGATCTGCGCAGCGATGAACGGGAGCGGCCAACCGGCCAGAAGCGCGACGAGGATCGTGATCACTTCGGCGACGGCGGTGGAAAGCAGGAAGAAGGCCACCTTGCGGACGTTACCGAAGATCGTGCGGCCTTCCTCGATGGCGGCGGTGATCGTGGCGAAGTTGTCATCGGCCAGGATCATGTCCGATGCTTCGCGGGCGACATCAGTGCCACCCTTCCCCATCGCAATACCGAGGTGCGCTGCGCGCAGCGCCGGCGCATCGTTTACGCCGTCTCCGGTAACCGCCACGATCTCGCCCTGCGCCATCAGGGACTGCACCAGCCGCAGCTTGTGCTTCGGCGTCACGCGGGCGTAGACGTCCACTTCGCGGATGATGAGGGTCAGCTCCTCGTCGGTAAGCGAGTCCAGCGAGCTCCCCTCGACGGCGCGGGGATCAGGACCGGCGCCGAGACCCAGCTGGCTGCCGACATTGCGCGCCGTATCCACGTGATCTCCCGTGAGCATCAGCACCCTGATGCCCGCAGTGTGAGCCGCCCTGACGGCAGCCACGGCTTCCGGTCGCACCGGGTCCTCCATGCCCTGCGCACCGAGAAAGACGAAGCCGTCGCGCATATCCGCTTCATTGAGTTGCTCGCGATCCACCGCCCGGTACGCCATGGCCAGCACACGGAGTCCTCTCGCGCCGAGATCCCGCGCGGCCGTTGCGGCGGCACCGCGGTCGATTGGCTCCTCGGTGCCCCGCGCCGTCAGCTGCCGATCGCAGCGTTCGAGGACCACTTCCGGCGCTCCCTTGAGAAAAATCGCGAGCGCGTCGCCGGGCAGGCGGTTCAGCGTGGCCATCCATCGCTGTTCGGGCTCGAACGGTATCACGTTCACCTCGGGGTGCCGGGCGCGCAGCTCGGATGGCGGAGCGCCCGTGGACCGGGCCGCCTGGAGCAGGGCAATCTCGGTCGGGTCCCCCTGCACCTCGGCATGCTCGAGCGCGGCGGGATCGGCTTCATTGGCCAGTACGCCGGCCAGCAGAATACGGCGCAGCCGCTCGTCCAGTGCCGCGGGCTCGCGGATCAGGTCGTCCATCTCGAAGACGCGCCCACCCGCGGCGATGGCCGTGACGGTCATTTCGTTGCGCGTGAGCGTGCCTGTCTTGTCGGAACCGATGACAGTCGTACTGCCCAGTGTCTCAACCGCTGGGAGTGATCGGATGATGGCCTGCCGCCGTGCCATTCGGCCCACGCCGATAGCGAGCGTCACGGTCATGACCACAGGCAGCCCTTCCGGTATCGCCGATACGGCCAGCGCCACTGCGGTCAGAAACATCTCCGATGCGGAGAGCCCACGCAGCAGGCCGACGATCAGCACCACTACAGCCAGGACGCCGACGGCCCAGCCAATTCGACGGCCGAAGCGGTGCATCTCGGCCTGCAGCGGGGTCACTGTCGTGCCCACCGCGCGGATCGAGGTGGCGATCCGTCCGATTTCCGTCGCCGGCCCCGTGCGCACCACGAGCCCTCGGCCACGACCGCGTGTTGCCACCGTGCCGGCGAACGCCATGTTCAGCTGGTCGCTGGATACGAGATTCTCAGTACCGAGCGCCTCATCGCTCTTCCGCACGGGCTCCGATTCACCCGTCAGCATCGACTCGTCCAACTCCAGGTCGTGCAGGCTGATGAGCCGGATGTCGGCGGGCACACGCGCGCCCGATGCCAGCAGGACGAGGTCACCGGGCACGAGGTCGCGGCTCTCGATGACGTGTACGCGTCCGTCGCGCTGCACCTCCGCACGCGGAGCGCTCAGCCGTGCGAGTCCGCGGATTGCTTCACGGGCACGCAGTTCCTGGACGAATCCGATCGCGGCGTTGAGGATGACGACCGCGAGGATGACTCCGCTGTCCGTGAAATCGCGCAGCGCTGCCGTGACGGCGGCTGCGATCAGCAGGATGAAGATCAGGGGATCATTGAACTGGCGGAGGAGCAGGCGCCACCACGCCTCGACTTTCTCGGCTTCGACGACGTTCGGTCCGTAACGCTCGATCCGGGCTGCCGCCTCGGCCGCCGTCAGGCCCGCGGGCGGCGTGTCGAGCAGACGCTGCACCTCCGCGGCCGTAAGCGTATGCCACGGCCGTCCCTCACGAAGTTCCTCCTGGTTCACAGCCATGATCACTCCATGATCGACGACGCGTGAGACGCTCCTCGATGTCGCGACGCATCCGCCGCGTGCGTTCAGGCGCGCCCCTCTGACTGCGCGTGCTGCGTCCGCAGGTAGACGAACCAGTACGTGGCACCAACCAGCACAACACCGCCGATCACGTTACCGATCGTCACCGGCAGGAGGTTGTGGAGAAGAAACGCCGGCCACGTAACGCCGCTGTAGTCAGCAGGCCCGGCGTCTATGGCCGCCCAGAATGATGCGGGCGCCTGCGTCCTGATCAGAATGCCGAGCGGCACGAAGTACATGTTCGCGATACTATGCTCGAAGCCGGCCGCAACGAATGCAGTGACCGGAAAGATCACCGCGAGAATACGGTCCGTCGTGGTTCGGGCGCTGAAGGATAGCCATACGGCCAGACAGACGAGGCCGTTCGCCAGAATTCCCAGCACGATCGCCTGCAGGAATCCCAGTTCCACCTTGTGGCGTGCGGTTGCGAGCGCAGCCCTTCCGATTGCGCCGCTGTCGAACATGTACTGCTGACTGAGCAGGACGAGCAGCACGGTACCGATCGCGCCCGCGAAGTTGCCCAGGTAGACGATCGTCCAGTTCCTGAGCAACGCGGCATGGCTCAGCCTGCGGCTCGCCCACGCCATGACGATCAGGTTGTTACCGGTGAACAGCTCCGCGCCGCCGACAACGACCAGGATCAGGCCGAGCGAAAAGACGAGACCGGAAAGCAGCCGGATGATTCCCGACGGAAGTGTCGGTCCCGCGCTGGACGCGACCGTCGTGGCGAACATGGCGCCGAGCGCGATGAATGCGCCCGCCAGCACGGCGAGAGCCAGCGTGCGCACGGCGTTCTGCGCCGCTTTCGCAACGCCGACCTGCTCCGCCTTCCGCGCCATCTCTGCGGGCAGGAGGGCATCGAATGAAAGCCCTGTACGTGTCACGTCACTTCGTCACGCAGCCGCTGCCGCTCAAGCCAGCGCGCGATGTCCGCCTGTGAGATGATGCCCAGCAGACGATCGTCCGCGGTCACGAGCACACGCCCCGCCGGCGATTCATTCAGCTTCCGCATGGCGTCGGCAATGCTGTCATCGGGCCCGACGGCTACATCCGGGATGGGGATCATCGCCTCACGAATGGTGCGCGCGGACCGCTCCAGCTTCGGCACGCCGCGCACACGGTCGAGCGTGATGAGTCCCAGCGCGCGGCCGTTTTCGGCGACCGGGTAGCTGTGGTGGCGCCCCTCCAGCACGTACTCCTCGAGGAAGTGCTGCAGGGTGTCTCCGGGGGCGATCGTGAGCGGGTCGGGTGTCATGACATCGCGCACGCGGACGCCCTCCAGGGAGCGGCGCAGCACATGCTGAACGTAGCTGGATTCGGCGGCCATGCGGATGAACCATCCGATGAACACCAGCCATATGCCCCCGATGCTGTTGCCGCTGAACATATTCAGGAAGCCGAGCACCATCAGCCCGTAGCCGAAGACCTTGCCACCGTTGGTGGCGATGCGCGTCGCGCGCTGCACGTCCCCCGTGCGGTGCCACACAATGGCGCGGAACAGGCGGCCGCCATCGAGCGGGAAGCCGGGGAACAGGTTGAAGACGGCCAGCACGAAGTTGATGACCGCGAGGTAGGAGGCAACGCCGATCACGGCGACCGGCAGCTGGACGGCCGTGCCGGCCCACGATATGACCCAGAACAGACCGGCAATCACCAGGCTCGATATGGGGCCCGCGGCGGCGATACGGAACTCGTCACCGGGCGACTCGAACTCGGAAGTGGTACGCGCGACTCCGCCGAAGATGAAGAGCGTGATGCTGTGAACGGGAATGCCGCGTGAGCGTGCGACGAGCGAGTGAGAGAGCTCGTGCGCCAGCAGGGACGCAAAGAACAGGAGCGTCCCTGCCAGACCCATCAGGATATATGTGGCCGTAGGCTGACCCGGGTGAGCCGAAGGGAATACATTGCGCGTCAGCGTCCACAGGATGAGGACGAAGATGACGAACCAGGAGTAGTCGATCCGTATCTCGATGCCGGCAACGGACCCGATCCTGAAACCGCGCAAGGCTCCTCCAGCGCTCTATGTTGACGAGCTCAGCACTCCACGTCGATCTCGTGCTGTTGTCGCGCCTCATCGACCACGGTGGACAGGACCCGCTGCAGACGCTCGCGGACCTCTGCGGCGAATGGCGCGATGTCGCTGTTGCGCGCGAGTGAGAGCGCGGCCTCGGGATCCATGACCATGACGACACTATGCGCCGGGTCATCCGCGGCCCGCACGACCACGTTGCATGGCAGGAGCAGACCGATCTCCAGCTCGGCGGTCAACGCCTTGTGGGCCAGCGGTGGATTGCACGCCCCCAGAATCACGTACGGCCTGAAATCGACGTCCAGCTTGTTCCTGAGCGTGGCACGCACATCGATCTCCGTGAGCACGCCGAATCCTTCCGCGGCGAGCGCCGCGCGGGTGAGCAGGACCGCCTGATCATACGGCGCCTGCACGGTCGCGCCGAATCCGTATGGCACGGTCATTTCACTCATGTTCCGCCTCGCTGGTTCCGGTGAGAGCATCCTGGTATTTCGTTGACGCATGCGATCCTGCCACGACGGTGCGGTTTCGGCCGGCCGCCTTCGCGTCGTAGAGTGCGCGATCGGCGGCCCTGTAGAGCTCCGCAGATGTCGCATCGGGCATTTCCGCCGTGCTCGCGACTCCGGCCGACGCCGTGATGCGGAGCACCGTACCATCGCGCAGTCGCGTCTCCGCGGCGGCGATCGCGCTGCGGACGCGCTCCGCCGCGTCGCGTCCTGCTTCAGCGTCGCTGCCGGGCAGCAGGAGTGCAAACTCCTCACCACCGACGCGCGCCTCCGTTTCACCCTGCCGCGTTACGGAGCTGATGGCGCGCGCGACGTTGACCAGCACGTCATCGCCGGCGACATGGCCGTGTTGATCGTTGACGCGCTTGAAATAGTCCAGGTCGATGATGGCCAGCGCGAGCGGCACACCGGTGCGGCGGCGCTCTGCCTGCTCCTCGTCGAGGCGGGCCTGAAAGTATCGCCGGTTCCGCAGTCCGGTGAGCCCATCCGTGATCGCGAGATCCTCCAGTGCGCGGTTGCTCCGCTCGAGCCGGTCCTCCCTGTCACCGAGAATGAACCCGAACAGCGCGAAGATCACGAGCGTACCGAAAGCCATGTATAGATAGAGCCCGGGCTCCGCTGCCAGCTCCGCTGCCGGTGAGGCTCCGCTCATGCTACGGATCAGCAGCCAGCCGAGTGGTGCGCCCGGCGCCATCGCCATGCCCTGCAGGGCGCGCGCTCCCGCCCGTTTCATGATCGCGGCATGCTTCTACCGGAGGCCTTCGGCACGGTGAAGCAGAACGTGGCTCCGTGACCGGGTGTGCTGTCAACTGATATCTCACCGCCGTGAGCCTCGATGATGCCGCGCGCAATCGTCAGGCCGAGGCCCGCCCCCTCACTGGTGCCGTGGAGCTGCCAGAACGGCTCGAACAGGTGTACGGCATCGTCCGCCGATATGCCCGGCCCCGTATCCGCGACACTGAAGCATACCTCATCGCCGAGCGCCGCAACCCGTATGACAATTCTGCCGCCGTCCGGAGTGAAACGGATGGCATTGTCGATGATGTTGGTGAAAACCCGCAGAATGCGATCGCGGTCTACCGGTATCAGCGGCAGGTCCGGCGCCGATTCGATCTCCAGGCGCAGCGACTTCGCGGCGGCCCGTGCCGCACTGAGCTCCACTGCCTCGCTCGCAATCGATACTGCGTCGTTGTCCGTCCGCTCGAGCACGATGCGCCCGGCCTCCAGCCTCGCGACATCGAGGAGATCCTGGATCAGCCGGTTCATGCGCTGAGCGGCGGTCAGGATCATCTCGACTCGGGCTGCGAGCTGCTCGGGTGACAACGGGAAGTCCCGTATGAGGCCGGCGGCCATGATGATGGTGTTGAGCGGATTACGGAGGTCGTGAGCGACGACGCCGAGCACGCGGTCGCGCGCTTCCAGCGCCTGCTGCGCGGCGCGGTAGTGCCGCGCGTTGTCCACCTCGAGGCCGGCGAGGAGAGCGAGCTTCTCGGCAACGACGACATCATCCGCGTCATAGGTGTTGCTGGATGAGCCGAGGAGCATCACGCCGACGATCTGCGTGTGTGCGAACAGCGGCACGGCCAGCAGGGAGCGCGGCTCGAGAGCCTCCATGATGTTGCGATGCTCATGGTCCTGCGCCATTGTGCCGATGACCGCGTCCGTGACGCTGCGCACCAGGACCGGCTCGCCGGTCCGAAGCACCTGCAGTGAGGGATGCGGGAAGCGCGCGTCGATCGGAAAGCGAAGCAGCTCCGCCGTAAGTGCCGCCCGATCGGGATCCGAATGCGCGACCTGCAGCCTGCGTATGTCGCCATCGTGGTCGACGACGTCGATGATGCAGAAGTCGCCGAGTGCGCGGACAGCGAGCTGTGCAAGTGCGGCAAGGGTATGCTCGAACTCGAGGGACGACGCGAGAATCGCCGCCGACTCGATGAGGAAGCTGTCCGGATGCTCACGCGTCACGTGATCCATCGTTCCGTTCATGCCGGACCTCCGTGTTCACGGTTGCCTTCCCGGCCGTGGGGCGGGAGCGACGCGGCGTAATCCCGCAGGGCGAGCAACCCGGCTGCGCCGACCACGGGCGCGAGCCACAGGCCGGCAGCGGGCCACAAGAGCATTACGCCAATGGCGAGAAACTGCAGCCAGGTCACCAGCTTCCCGACGCGTCGGGCCGGCATGCGGACGCGCCGTCCGCGCATGGCCAGCACTCCGGCCCCGAGTGCGACGCCGATGTCGCGGGTGAGCAGCACGGGCACCGTCCACAGGGGCAGCGCGCCCTCGACACCGAGCGTGACGAGCACCACGAGCATGAACGTCTTGTCCGCCACTGGGTCGATCACTTCGCCCGCGGCGGTGACCCGACCGCTGCTGCGGGCGACCCGACCGTCGATCCAGTCACTCACGGCGGCCACGGCCACGACGACAATACGCAGCGCCTCACCCACGGCAGGGAACAGCGCGGCCAGCGGGAAGCGGGCGGCACTGATCGCATTCGGCAGATTGAGGCTGCCCTGGAGCCCGTGCGGTCGACTCGTCGTGCCCATGTCGCCTGCGTGCTCCTCTCTGCTGCAACGTACGCCGGGGCGCACGGAGCCGCTGTCGGGAGGAACCACCGGGAACGGCCGGGAACTCCCTACCGCACTGGAGGGCATTCCCTCCAGATCCGGGTGGTTTCCATACGCACATTTATGCAGCACATTTCCGGCCGGGCGGTCGGCGCATCACAACGGAGGCGGCATGTCGGTAGACGCGGCGGGCCAGGACGTGCGGCGGAACGGCATGATCCAGCTGGAGAGGGTCGTCGTCGGGGTGGATTTCAGTCCCCCCTCCATCGCCGCGGCCGGCTGGACGCGCGAGCACTTCGCGCCGGGCGCGGCATGCGTCATCGTGCACGCACTCGACGTGCCGCAGGCGCCGTCGTTCCTGCGCGGCACCTTTCCCTCGCGCGACGATGTGGTCACCAGCGCGCGCGAAGGCGCCGCCGCGCGTCTGGAGCAGCTGCGCAACGCCGAGCACTGGGGTGCCGTCAGGCTGGAAGTACGCGATGGCAGGGCGGAAGATGTGCTGACGGCTGCAGCCGAGGAGACTGCCGCCGACATGGTGATCGTCGGCGAGCATTCGCATCCGCGCGGCATCTGGAGCACGCTCGGCAGTACCGCCGAGGCCCTGGTGCGCAGCGCCGCCGTCCCCGTACTCCTCGCCCGCAGCATTCCCGATGACGCGCCGCGGCGGATTCTCACCGCAGTCGATGAATCGAGACACGCGCGCGCCGCGCTCGCCTGGACGCACCTGCTCGCGCAGCGCTTCGACGCATCCGTGACGGCGTGTCACGTATTCCGGCCCGTATTCCTGGGCGCCGCGCGAGCCGTGTCAGGCATGGAGGCAGCGGCGGGGCTGGAGGTGAAGCAACTGGGGCAGACGCGTGAGTGGCTGGAAGGCGTTCTGCGGCACTCCGGCTTCCGTAACGGTGACGCCGCGGTGCGTATCGAGGCAGGCGACCCGGCATCCGCCCTGGTTGCGGCTCAACGCGGCGGCGACTTCGACCTGGTCATCATTGGCAGCCGCGGGGCGGGCGGAGTGGCCCGTCTGCTGCTCGGCAGCGTTGCCAGCGGGGTGCTGCGCGGTGCGTCCTGCCCCGTACTCGTCGTCTCCGATCGCGAATCCGCAGCAGGCGCGCCTCCGTCTTGACTTATGACGTGGCCGTGCACCACTTTAGCGCATACCGATCGATGGATGTGCAGACGCCGGCGTCCGTTTCATCCCACCTTTCCCGCTCCGGATGAGCGAATGCGCGCACCTATGGAGGCTCTGATGATAGAGCGTTCGGACGGCCGTACGGCCGGGCGATCAGGGCGCGCACGGGCTGCCGCCCCCGACCGCCGTGATATCGACGGCCGAGATGCCTGACGTGATCGTCACCGTCATGCTGCGTGATGGTGTCACACCGCCCGCCGACGCGCCCTGGCTTTCGCCCGGCGAGCTCTACACCGCGGTGGTGATCCTCGTCGACGACCGGGAGGCGTTCGTCCGAATCATCGGCCCGGCGGGAGCGCGGTGTCTGATGAGCACGCGTGACGTGCGGCGCATCGCCGATGACTGGCCGGAGCACTGAGCAGACCCCCTTCCCGAACGCGGCGGACGCCCGCCAGCCCATGCGGAATCGAATCACGTCATGCTCCGTGTGCGCACCGCAGCGCTCATGACGCGCTTCTTGCAGCGGATGCGGCCTACCACCCATCCCGAGGAGTGACATGCGCCCGCTCACCATAGAGAGGGTCCTGGTTGCGACGGACCTTTCCGACGACGATGTACCGGCACTGCGCACGGCCATGGCGCTGTCGCGGCTCGCGGGTTCCGATCTGCATGTCGTGCACGCCAATCAGGACGGCGATGCCACGCTGGAGCAGAAGCTGGAGGAACAGCTCCGCAGTGCCGATCCCGAATCCTCGATCCTGCCGGGCACGACGATTCGTGGCGGCCACCCGGACCGCGTCATTGTCGATGTCGCGGCCATGATCGATGCGGACGTGGTCATCCTCGGACCGCACCGCCCCGGCCGGCTGCATTCGCCGGGCAGTACGGCCTACCGCGTAGCAGCGGAGGCGGAGCGTCCGTGTCTGGTGCTGCCCAGGGCGCTCAGGCTGCCACTGGGCAGGATCATGGTGCCCGTTGATGCATCCGGCGCGGCCCGGGGCGCGCTCGCTGTCGGACTGACGTGGGCGTCAGCTCTGCGCCGGCGTGTGCCGCCGGATACGGCGGAAGCCACGGGGATCACCGTTCTGCACGTGCGGACTCCCGCGACGGGCGACACACAGTCGAGCCCCGATGATCTATTGCGCGACGCGATCGCGGCCGCAGGCGAACGGGTGACGGCAGCGGCCAGAGTCAAAGTGGAGTGTCTGGCGTTGGAGGCGGCGGATGCCGCAGACGCGATTCTCGGCCGCGCGACGGCGGATGACGTGGATCTGATCGTGCTCGGGACGCGCGCTCAGCACAGCACTGCAGGCCAGCTCGGGAGTGTATCCGCAGCAGTCATCGAGAGGGCGGAATGCCCCATCCTGCTCGTGCCCCCGCGAATCTGGCGGCACGAGCAGGAGTCATGAGAACAGCTCGCGATCGGCGTCGAGCTGCTGCTCGAGCCGGCCGCACATGACATCGCACAGATAAATGACCGACTGATCCGCCAGACGATACAGCACGTACAGTCCTTCCTTCCGTCGCTCCACGAACCCGAGACCATGCAGCATCTGGAGGTGCCTGGACGTGTTGGCCTGGCTCAGGCCGGTGTCGCGCATCAGATCGGACACCGTCTTTTCCCCCGCCCGCAACGACTGCAGGATACGCAGGCGAGCGGGTTCGCCGAGCGCCTTGAACCGCGCAGCGACCAGCTCGACCAGTTCCGGACTCATCTCTGCATCCGCCATCGATACCTGCTGCGTGGGTGAACGCAAGCTCCGGCTGCCTGCCTCAAAGATAGTCACTGCACACGCTTCTGCACGCCTCAGGCCGCGCGATCATGAGGTGCGCCCGCGGAGCGCTTCAGCGGTGCGACTGCCGGGCGGCATCCGGCCAGTCCAAGCCTGCCGAGGATGCGCTCGAGCGGACAGAAGCTCGTGAAGCTCGACTGCAGCAGGTTCAGCCCCACGAAGGCAACGAACAGCAGCCAGGCGGGGTGCACCCACCAGCTCAGCGCAGCGGCGATGAGGATGAACGTACCGGCAAAGCGGCGAATGATCCGATCGTCACACATGTTCATGACTCCTCAGAAGAATGTTTCGGTCGGCAGCACCGCGACGTGCAGGCGCTCCCCTTCGGCGAGCTTCCCGGTCTCGGTGCGCAAGGCCTCGGTGAGCTCGGGTACGCGCTCGCCGGCGACGATGGTGAAGTACACGTCCGCACCGCCCGGCCACGCGCGCGTGCCCTCGCGCTTGCCTGTCTGGCCTGCGCCGTGCGCCGGCGTCAGGCGGGTGTAGCCGCGCACCTCGTGCGCCTCGAGCAGATCAGGCACCAGCCGCGACGTGGACCCGCTGTATATGATCAGCAGCAGCTTCATGGGTCGTCTCCTCGAACGTGTTCTCACGGCGTGCGAGCTCCCAGTAGAGGAGCGGCACGACGATCATGGTGAGCAGGGTCGCGACCACGGCGCCGCTGATGAGCGCGACGGCCAACCCCTGGAAGATCGGGTCGAGCACCATCACGAGCCCGCCGACCACCACGGCAGCGGCCGTGAGTGCAATCGGACGGAACCGCACGGCGCCCGCCTCGATCACGGCGTCGCGCAGCGAGCGGCCGCGGTCCTGCGCCAGCTGGATGAAGTCGACGAGCAGGATCGAGTTGCGCACGATGATGCCGGCGAGTGCGATCATCCCGATCATCGACGTCGCGGTGAAGAACGCTCCGCTGAGCGCGTGACCCGGCAGTATCCCGATCAGCGTGAGCGGGATCGGCGCCATGATGACGAGCGGCACCTTGAACGACTGGAACCAGCCGACGACGAGGGCATAGATCAGCAGCAGGACGCCGGCGAAGGCGAGTCCGAGATCGCGGAACACCTCGATCGTGACCTGCCACTCGCCGTCCCACTTCATGGCGAGCTCATCGAGCCGCTCCGGCTGCACCGCGTTGTAGCGGGTGATCTCCGCACCATTCACGCGGATGTCGTCCAGCATGCGGTTCATTTCCAGGATCGCGTAGACGGGAGACTCGATGGTCCCGGCCACATCGCCCGTGACATAGATGACGGGACGCAGGTTCTTGCGCATCCGGCTGCTCTCGCGCACACCTTCCTGCACGTTCACGAACCGGCCCAGTGGCTGCGGGCCCATGGCCGTGGCGACTGGCAGCGCCAGCAGCGCGTCGATCGACGAGCGGTTCCCCAGCGGCAGCCGCGGCACGATCGCCGTGCCCTCCCGCGCATCCGCCGACGGTGCGATGCCGGCACTGCTGCCCGACAGTGCGAGGTAGAGCGTTTCGGTGATCTGTCGCACGTTCGCACCGGCGCGTGCCGCGACAGTACGATCGACGGCAAACGTACGCGTCTGCTGCGGCGACTCGATCGTCCAGTCGATGTCAACCACGCCAGGCGTGCGCTCGAACACCTCCATCACCTGCTCCGCCGCAGCCACACGCGTCGCATCATCGGCCGCGTATACTTCCGCTACGAGTGTGGACAGCACGGGCGGGCCTGGCGGGATCTCCGCGATCTTCACGCGCGCGCCGTACAGCGCCGCGATCTCCTCGATACCGGGGCGCACATCGACGGCGATCGCGTGACTCTGCCGGTCGCGGTGATGCTTTTCGACGAGATTCACCTGCACGTCAGCGACGTTCGCGCCGCGCCGCATGAAGTAGTGACGCACCAGACCGTTGAAGTTGAATGGCGCGGCCACGCCAGCGTACACCTGCGTGTTCTCCACTTCCGGCACATGGTGGAGATAATCCGCGATATCCTGCGCGGCAGCCTGCGTGGTCTCGAGGGTGGTGCCCTCGGGCAGGTCCACGATCACCTGGAACTCGCTCTTGTTGTCGAACGGCAGCATCTTCACCTGCACCCACTTGATGCCGATCAGGCCGACCGACATCACGAGCAGCGCGGCGACGCCGCCATAGAAGAACCGGCGCCGCCGGCCGCTATCCATCAGCGAGGCCATGAGCCGGCCGTAGAACCGGCCGAAGCGCGTGTCCTCCTCCGGCTCCGCAGCCGCGTGCGCGAGGTCCTTTCCGGCCGCGGCGGCTTCAGCGGCACGGGTGTCATGCTGCTTCTGCACGTGGCCACGCAGCAGCCGGAGCGCGAGATACGGCGTGACGATGAACGCGACGGCCAGTGACGCGAGCATCGCGACCGATGCGCCGACGGGAATCGGGCGCATGTACGGTCCCATGAGACCCGACACGAAGGCCATCGGCAGGATGGCGGCAATGACGGTGAACGTCGCGAGGATCGTCGGGTTGCCCACCTCTTCCACGCCCTCGACCGCGGCCACGTCCGGCGAGCGGTCACCCATCTTCATGTGGCGGTAGATGTTCTCGACGACGACGATCGCGTCGTCCACCAGAATCCCGATCGAGAAGATGAGCGCGAACAGCGTAATGCGGTTGAGCGTGTAGCCCATCGCGTAATACACGAACAGCGTGAGGCCGAGTGTAACCGGAACTGCGACCAGCACGACGAGCGCTTCGCGCCAGCCGAGGAACAGCCCGATCAGGAATGTCACGGAGAGCGTTGCGATCGCGAGATGCAGGATCAGCTCACCCGCCTTCTCCGCTGCCGTTGCGCCGTAGTTCCGCGTGACGGTCACGCCGATGTCGGCGGGCACGAGACGTTCGCGCGCCTGCTCCACGCGCTCGAGCACAGCGTCGGCCACCTTCGTGGCATTGGCGCCGGGTCGCTTGGACACGCTGATGGTGACTGCGCTCTGCGCTGCACCATCGTGACCGGTGTGCGTTACATAGCTGTCGCGATCGCCGTAATCTTCCGTCACACGCGCGACCTCGCGCACATGCACGGGAGCTCCGCTTCGTGCGCTTACGACCACGCTGCCCACGTCGTCCGCTGTCGCGAGCGGGGCGCCTACGTCGATACGCAGCACCTCGTCGCCCGTCGCCAGCTCACCCGCCTGCAGCCGCGCGTTCGCCGCCTGCAGCGACATCGCCACCTCACCCGGCGTGACACCGTGTGCGGCCAGGCGTGCGGGATCGAGCTCGACGGAGATCTGACGGGCGCGGCCACCGGTCACCTCGGTCTGCGCGACGTCGGGCAGCGTGCCGATCTCGTCCTGCAGCTGCGTCGCTACCGCACGCAGCTCATCGGAACCGTACTCGTCCGCGTGCAGCGTGAGCGTCAGGATGGGCACATCGTCGATGGAGTGCGGCTTCACCATCGGCGGCATCGCGCCGGCGGGCGCCTCGTCCATGACCGAGGCGAGCTTCGCGTGCACCTTCGACACGCTCTCCTCCTGGTCTTCTCCCACCTTGAAACGCACCGTCACCATCGCATAGCCCTCGCCGGCCATGCCGTAGACGTAGTCCACGCCGCCGATCTCCCACATGCGCTGCTCGATGGGACGCGCGAGGAGGTTCTCCGTCTCGCGCGGCGCTGCACCCGGCAGAGCCACGATGACGTCGATCATCGGCACCGAGATCTGCGGCTCTTCCTCGCGCGGTGTCGCGACGACGGCCAGGCCGCCGACGGCCAGGGACGCGAGCGTTACGAGCGGTGTGAGCTTCGAGCGCAGGAAGGCCTGCGCGATCCGTCCGGAGATGCCCATGATTACTGTCCCGCCACGGGCGCGGGTGCGGCCTGAACGTTGGCGGAGTGCGGCACCGGCGCGGGCACGAGGATGCGATCCCCATTGCGCAGGCCGCTGACCACTTCCACCGAATCACCGAGCTCGACTCCGAGGCGCACCCAGCGGGTAATCACCGCGTCGTCGCGCAGCAGCTGGACGCCGGTGAGGTCGCCCTGCCGACGAACGGCGTGGACGGGGATGAGGATGGTGGTGCGCATATCCTGCGGCAGCGCGAGCGTAGCCGCACCCGTCGCCGGCAGCAGGGATGCGGAGTTGTCCACGATCGCATTCACGGTGAACAGCCCGGCCGCGCCGGGTACGACACCCTCTATGATCGCGGGAACGGCTTCACCCTCGATGACGGCCGTCACCTCTGCACCGCGAGCCAGGCCGCGCACCGCGTCGGGCGGTGCACTGACCGAGACACGCAGGCGGCGCGTATCCTGGACGACGAGCAGCGGCGCGCCGGGCGCTGCGAAGCTGCCGCGATCGACCATGCGCCGGACGACCGTACCGGCGAACGGCGAGCGCACTTCTGCGTAGGAGGAGACTGCGGCGAGCTCGGCTGCGCCGGCGCGCGCCGCTGCCACACCCGCGAGCGCGCGGTTGTATCCGGTCTCGGCAGCGTCGAGCTGAGCGCGCGGGGCCGCATCATCCTCGTAGAGCGCGCGCATCCGGGCCACGTGCAGCTCCGCCTCGTGCAGCACCGCCTGGGCCTCCGCCTGTCCCGCTTCCACGCGGGCACGCTGCGCGTTCAGGTCACGGGCATCGATGCGCAGCAGCGGCTGACCCGACGCCACCACATCGCCTTCCTGCACGAGCACGGCAGTGACCGCGCCCATCAGCTTCGTGCTGAGCGTGGCTTCGGCCAGCGGCTCCACCACACCCGCCGCATTCAGATGCGAGATGCGCGGCGCGGCCGTGACCACGAGCTCGACTCCCTGCTGCGCCGCTGCCTGCTCGGCGGGCTGGACGGTCTCATGATCGCTCGCGCATCCCGCGAGCAGCGCCACGCCGGCGACTGCCGCCGCCATTCTCATTGTCTTCATGTTTCGCTTCTCTCGTCTGTTCATGATCAGGAGCTCACTGCCCAGCCGGCGAGACGCGCCGGGTCCTGTCCTGCCGCCTGCAGCCGTTCCGCTGCCCGCACGATGGCCTCCCAGCGCGCATGCGACCGGCGCAGCCGCGCCTCCGTCTCTGCCGCGGACGCGCCGAGCAACTCCACCACCGACGCGAGACCACCCTCGTACTTCCGCGTGACGATCCGGTGCGCCTCCACGCTCTGCGCGACCGCATCGTCCGCGATCCGCAGACGCTCCACCGCGACGCGCCACGCATTCTCCTTTGCAGCCGCCTCCAGCTCAGCCTGCGCGCGTGCCGCCTCGGCCTGCGCACGCGCCACCTGCTCGCGACCTTCCGTCGCGCGCAGATCGGCCAGCTGCGATGCGCCGGCGAACGGCGTCCACGACGCCACCACGCCCACACTCCAGTTCTCCTGCCCCTCGTACGGTCGATCCGGCGAGTTCCAGTCGAAGCGCGCCATGCCGTTCAGCCGAGGCAGCCACGCCGAACGCGCACGACGCACATCCGCACGCGCCGCGGCATGCCCCGCCGCAGCCGCACGAACATCCGCCCGCGCCGTCACGTCGCCGCTCATCAGTCCGCTGCCGGCGGGCGCATGCAGCAGCGCATCCAGCTCCTGCACCCGCTCACTGGCCGGCAGCTCACGCGGAAGCTCGAACTCCACGTCCTCCGGCGCACCGAGCAGCACGGCCAGCTGCCGCTTCACCAGCGATGCCTCGCCCTGTGCCTCGATCAGCTGCGTTTCCACTTCACCCGCCTTCACGCGCGCCAGCAGTGCATCCGAGCGCGTCACGACTCCCTGCTCCACCATCGCTTCCGCCTGCCGCACATGACTGCGCGCGGCCTCCAGCGCCGCCTCCAGCGTCACCACTCGCTCCGCAGTCAGCACCGCGCCGTAGTACGCCCGCACCACGTCCACCCGGGTGGCCAGCATCGTCCACGATGCCGCTGCCTCCCGCGCATCCGTCGCGTGCGTCGCCGCGCGTCGCCCCAGCCACGCATCCACGTTCACCAGCGGCTGCTCCAGCACCACGCCGCCTGTGTAGTTCGGCGTCGCACCCGGGTAATTGAGCCGCGCCGGATCGAAGTCGGCCGGCGTGATCGCCCGCTGGCGCAGCGTCGTGCCGAAGGCGCCGATCGGGTCCGTCGTCCGGGAGTAGCCGCTCTCCAGTCGTACCGTCGGCAGAATGCCACGGAACGCCTTCAGACCTTCGCCGGCCTGCGCCGCCGCCTCGCCCGCGCCGATCCGGTTCGCGTACGCTCCTCCGTCCGCCCGCTGGAGCGCCTCTGCGAGCGTCAGCGGCTCCTGCGCGCCCGATAGCCGCTCCGGCTGCTGACCGGCGGCCGGGGCCGTCGCCAGCAGCGTCCACCCTGTTGCGCCGAGCGCGATCGCCGAAGCGAACGCGGCGCGGACCCCGACCCGTCGGGGCGACCTGGTGCGTCCCATGCGATTCTCCTGAAATGAAGCGTTGAACAACTATATAATTAACTACTCATATATGGGAGCGCAAGAGCCTCCTGTAACCAAACGTCACATCTGTCTGCGGTGAGCCGGCCGGAGGCGGAGCAGGCGGTGGCCCTGTGACCGCGCCTGCCCCGCTCGCTCACCGGTTTACTTCTGCGAGCTGAGCCCCTTCACGTAGGCCGCCACGGCGTCGATCTCGTCCTTGCTCAGCTTCGCACCGCCCATGGGCGGCATCGGAGCCGGGTGCTTCACCGGCTTTGGCACGCCGGACTTGATGAGCGCGACGATGGCGGGAAGCGACCCGTCGATATTGAGCCACTCGCCGTCGGTCAGATTCGGGGCGAGCGGCGTACCGCGAGCGTCCTTGCCGTGGCAGGCATAACAGAGCCCCTTGCCCTGAAAGATCTTCTGCCCTGCGCTCTGTGCCTCCAGGCCGCTCGTTGCGGCGAAGAGTGCGAACATTGTCACGACTGCAGCTCGCATGACGACACCTCCATCTGCTGTCAGAACGCCAGAACGGTTCCGAGAGTGAACCCGGTTCGTTCGCGCTCTATGTCATACCCCACTTCGCCCATAAGGCGCACATTGCGCCATAGCAGGTAGTGGAGACCTGCGTTTGCGGTCTGGTAGCGCTCCAGCGGTTGTTCCTCGCCGGCACGGACCGTGATGATGGGCGCATCGCCGTCGATCCAGTTGTACAGGCCGGCGACGGTCCAGCGTCCGTCGCTGCCGAACGGTCCCCAGATCACCTCGGCCATTGCGCTGTGTACCGTCGATTCCGCTGCGACGGGCAGCAGCAGCGGATTGGTATCGCGACGCCAGAGATACTGCGCATTGATCTCGAGCAGTCCGACGCCGATGGTGGCATCGGGCCCCAGGACGGTAATGCGGTCGGTTTCCCCTTCAGCGCGCTCGCGACCGAAGTACCCGAAGCCGCCGATGCGCACGGGGCCCAGTTGCTGCGAGTATCTGGCGCCGAAGGACTTGGCGTTGTCGCTGTCATACTGCCGGTCCGTTTCGGCTGCGCTCAGGCCCTGGCCGTTGACGACCATGAGCGCGACGTCACCGCCCTCCCATGGCGAGTAGGAGAGGAGAACACCTCGGTCGTAGGTGAGGTCTGCGCGCGCATCTCCGACGCGCACGCGATAGGGCTGATAATCCTCGTACTGCAGGCGCAGCTCGCGCTTGAAGAGCGGGTCGGAGACCTGGAACTGGCCGACGATCGCACTGATGCCGCTGCGGCCGATATCGGTGAACTGTACGTAGGCGTCCTCGAGCCCGCCCACCTCACCGCGCTCGGAAAGCAGAAAGTACATGTAGTAGCTGATACCCTCGGCGAGCACCCCGCCCGACAGCAGCTTCGCCGTGTAGGGCGTCTTCAGGTCCACGTCGGTGGCGTCATTGCGGATCGGTGCGGACGCAGTGGCGAACAGGTCCATGCGGACGGCGATCTCGATGCGTTGCATCAGCCGCAGCAGTGGATCGCCCGTGTCGATCGTATCGCGTGCGAGCTCGCGTACGGCCATCTCGAAACCGTTGCCGGCGAACTCCTCGCCGAACGCCGTCAACCGCGGAATCGTGGAGTGACAGAGGCTGCAGGAAACCCGGTATTTGCGCGCGAAGGCCGGAATGGCTTCGGCGTCGCGCGGGACAATGCCGATCAACGTGGCAGCCAGCAGACCTGCGAGTACGAGGCGTGACGAACGCATGAACGTCTCCTGGTTGAGAGGGGCTCATCCTGCTCCGTCAAGGTGCAACGACAGGCGGGGCCATGCCAGTCGTGTTTCTCAACAAGCGCTGTAGGGGATTATCCGGTGAGAATGACACTGGTCCGGCGCCGTCGCTTCGATCCGGCGGGTGTGGTGATTTCGGGCGGGTGAATCGCACCGGGGACCAGGGACGTGGCCCGGTGCGATCCCGTCATTCCCAGTCTGGGGCGGTCGCCTCCCAAAGAGTACCGGAGGCGCGTTCCAGGTCGGTCTGGCCGATCCGGCGCGTCCGGGAGCGGCGGCAGAATCGCCAGCGCCGGCGCGTCAGGCGGCCTGGTTCAGTGGCCCGTGCCGTTGTGCTGCATGCCGCCGCGGTGCTGCATGCCGCCGCCGACATGAGCGGTGTCGGCGAGGGTGAGCACATAGCGCGCGACGGCGCCGAGCTGATCGTTCGAGAGGTGCCCCTGTGAGGGCATCAGGCCGAAGCGCTCCACCGCGTGAGCGGGAAGCAGCGAGCGCTCCGCGGCAGGCTCCTTCAGGTACGCGACGATCGCGGCTGCCGCGCTGTCGGGAGACGGGTGCTTGCGCAGGTAGTATGCGGCAGCGTGCGACATGGGCGGTGCCGCCTTCGCGGGCGGCGTCACGGAATGACACATGGCACAGACCATCTCGAAGACCGCGCGACCCTCGCGCTCGACAGCCGTTTCCTGTGCGGCGGCCGGGAGGGCAGTCAGTGCGAGCAGTGAAACCAGCAGGCGAAAAGTGCGCATACTCTCATGCTCCGGAGAAGTGATTACGACATCGGTAGAATAACGGATGTGCGGGGCTCGCGGACAGTGGGTGTCTGGCGGACGCGGAACCCATCTCCCATTATGGCCGCGGCAGCCATTCGGTCGCCCCGTTTCCTGCATTCCCCCGGGACAAAGTGATAGCAGAACGAGCCTTAATGCAGAACGGGTTCCGCGTCCGATCGGTCCGACATCTCCTGCTGGTCCTCCTCCTCACAGCCAGCCCGGCATGCGCCGGCTCCCGCGAGGCGCCCTCCGCGCGCGCGTCGGAACCGGCCGCGACGCTGCCGGTCATGAGTTTCAACATCCGGTACGGCACTGCGTCGGACGGCGCGCACGCGTGGCCACTGCGGCGCGCCGTGACGTTCCGCGTGATCCGTGAGCATGCGCCGGTCGTGCTCGGCGTTCAGGAGGCGCTTCGCTTCCAGCTCGATGAGATCGGCGAGAACCTGCCGCAGTACGGCGTGGTGGGAGTGGGACGGACCGACGGCGTGGAGGAGGGCGAGTACTCGGCAATCCTGTACGACCGGCATCGGCTGGAGGTTCTCGACCAGGGTACGTTCTGGCTGTCCGACACGCCCGAGGTGCCGAACTCGATGTCGTGGGGCAACCGCATCACGCGCATCGCGACGTGGGCCAGGTTCCGCGACCGCACCACGGACGCGACGTTCCATGTGTTCAATACACACTGGGATCACGAGTCGCAGCCCGCGCGGGAACGCAGCGCGCGGCTTCTGATGGAACGCATTCGCGCACGGCGTGCAGCGAGCGACCCGGTGCTGGTGATGGGAGACTTCAACGCCGGCGAGGACAATATCGCCTTCCGGATGCTCCTGGCCGACCACGAGCCAGGCGGCCTGCGGCTCCATGATACGTTCCGGGCCGTGCACCCCCGCGCACAGGACACGGGGACGTATCACGCGTTCAGGGGCGACCGCTCAGGCGCGAAGATCGACGCGATCCTCGCGTCGCCCGAATGGCGAACACTCGATGCGGGCATCATTCTCTTCAGTGAGAATGGACTGTACCCCTCGGACCACTTCCCCGTGACCGCGACGGTCGAGCTCGAGGACCGGCCGGGGGCGTGATGCACGACGGCACAGCCCGGTTCCCTTTTTTGCCGCAAAACGACGGAACGGTGTTAGATTCAAGGTACGGTGTCACGACTGCCGCCGTACGCGATTACGCGTGATCGACTCGAGCCCCGGCCGGGGCGCAGGATGCGGAGGCGTGCATGGCCCATTTTGGTAATACGTCGCGCAGGTTCACGCCGGAAGATCTGCGCGTGGATGCAGCCAGCCATCCCGACTGGGTGAATGGTGCCTCCAGCACGCCACAGGTGGGAGACAACGTGCTCTGCACGGGCGGTCTGGCAGAAGTGGTACAGCTGCTCGGCAAGACGGGCGACGGCAGCCGGCTGCTGGCGCTGCGCCTGCGCGACGGTAACCACCCTCCCTTCTTCGTGGCTGCCTCGAACGTACTGCTCGCACCACGCACGGTGCCCGACGGCATGATCGGCTGAGCATCGTCGGGCATTGCCCGACGCCGTCGGCGGGATCCGCCGACTGGTACATGGCATGCGTGATGGCAGGTTACGTCAGGAGCATCGCATCCTGACTGGAAAGGTCGCCGCCATGCCCGACACTCTCCCCGCCTCGCGGGCACCTTCGTCAGCGGAGGTCGCCCCCCCGAACATCAGCACGGGCACAGCCGCGCCGAGCGAGAGCCGGCCTCCGGCCGAAGTGTTCACGGCTTCGGTCGCGACGCTGCGCCGCAGCGATGTCGCCACCGCAGGAGGCAAGGGAGCGAACCTCGGTGAGATGGCCGCGGCGGGCTTGCCGGTGCCGGACGGATTCGTCGTCACAGTCGCAGCATTCCGCGAGTTTCTCGCGGCTTCTGGCATCGAGGCGCGCGTCCGCGAGCTGATGGAGCGGCTGAACGTGGAGGACACCGCGGCGCTCCAGAGTACTGCGGCCGCCATCCGCGAGCTGGTGCTCGGCGCTCCGATGCCGGACTTGGTACGCGATGCGGTCGTCGCGGCCTATGCACAGTTAACAACGCGCGCGGGTGGGGAGTCGCCCTTCGTAGCTGTGCGTTCGTCCGCGACTGTGGAAGACTCGACGGAGTTCTCGTTCGCGGGGATGTTCGAAAGCTTCCTGAACGTTCATGGCCAAGAGAGACTGCTGTCGAGCGTCCGGCAATGCTGGGCATCGGCGTTCGGCGCGCGTGTCCTGTACTACCGCGCAAAGCAGAAGGTACCGGGCGAAGCACTGATTGCCGTCGTCGTGCAGAAGATGGTGAACAGTGAGAAAGCCGGGGTGCTCTTCACCATGAATCCCGCGACAAACGATGCGTCCGTCGTGGTGATCGAGGCGGCGTTCGGCCTGGGTGAAGTCGTGGTAGCGGGTCAGGTCACACCCGACCGCTACGAGGTGGACAAGCGCACGGGCCGTCTGCGCATGAGTCAGATCGGGCACAAGGAGTTCCGGCTGCAGCGCGCTGCGTCCGGCGAGAACGAGCGCATCGATCTCGAGGACGCCGAAGCGGACGCTACCGTGCTCGACGCGGACGAGATCGCGACGCTGGCACAGCTCGCGGCCCGTCTCGAGTCGCATTACGGCGTGCCGCAGGACGCGGAGTGGGCGATCGAGTCGGGCATCAGCTACCTCGTGCAGACCCGGCCGGTCACCACCATGGCCGCATCCGATTCCGGCGCGGACGAGCCTGCGCGTGTGCTCGCGCGCGGCCTGGCTGCCAGCCCCGGTACGGCCTCCGGAGTCGTTCGCAACCTGCCGACTGCGGCGGACGCACAGAAGCTTCTCCCGGGCGAGATCCTCGTGACTGCCGCAACGTCGCCGGACTGGGTGCCGATCATGCGCCGTGCCGCCGCCATCGTCACGGATGCGGGAGGCATGACATCCCACGCCGCCATTGTGTCGCGCGAGCTCGGAATCCCGTGCGTGGTCGGCACGAAGGATGGCACGCGTATGCTTCGCTCGGGGACTCTTGTTGGCGTTGATGCCGCAAAGGGTCTCGTGTTCGAGGGCACTTTACCCGCCGCACCTGACACCGTGGCCCCGACGACTTCATCCATCGCCGTGCCGCAGGCCGCCGTTCCGGTGACCGCTACGCGCGTTTACGTGAACCTCGGCGACGCGTCGCGCGTCGAGGAGGTGGCGGCACTGGCCGTCGATGGCGTCGGTCTGCTTCGAGCGGAGTTCCTCATCCTCGAGACGCTCGAAGGTCGGCACCCGCGGCTCCTTCTGGAACGCGGGGAAGGCGACGAATTCGTGACGCGTATGGCAGCGCAGCTCGAGCGTTTCGCGGCAGCGTTTCACCCGCGGCCGGTCGTGTATCGCGCCATGGATTTTCGTTCCAACGAGTTCCGCGGTCTCGAAGCCGGCGACCGTTTCGAGCCGGAGGAAGAGAATCCGATGATCGGGTACCGCGGATGTGCTCGCTACATCCGGGAGCCGGAGCTGTTCAGACTGGAGATGTCAGCTCTGAAGCAGGTCCGAACCCGCTACGACAACCTGCATCTCATGCTGCCGTTCGTACGCACCGGCCGGGAGTTCGAGCAATGCGCCGCTCTCGTTCGCGAGTGTGGACTGGTGCCCGGACGCGATTTCCAGCTGTGGGTGATGGCGGAGGTGCCGTCGGTGATCTACTGGCTGGAGACGTACGTGCGGCTCGGAGCGACGGGCGTATCCATCGGCTCCAACGACCTCACGCAGCTCGTGCTCGGTGTGGACCGCGACAGTGAGATCCTGGCACAGACGTTCGATGAACGGGATGGCGCCGTGGTGGCCGCGATCCGCGCCATCGTCGCAGAAGCGCACCGGGTGGGCGTCCCGTGCTCGATCTGCGGCCAGGCGCCATCGGTCTATCCGGATTACGCGCGGCTGCTCGTCGAGTGCGGTATCGATTCGATCTCCGTCACGCCCGATGCAGTGGACCGCACGCGGGCAAACGTCGCGGCAGCCGAGCAGCGGCTGCTGCTGGAACATGCCCGGGCATCTTATCGCGACGGCCATTGCCCGACTGCCGATGCGGGTGCTGCCTGACAGCGGAAGACGTCTGTGGGCGCGACCGTGAGGGACGGTGCAGCTCCGTCTCTCACCCTAGCCGGAGAACGGTGATGGCCACGTCCCACTTCGTGGGCGAGATAGACAACCTCGCGGCGATCCGGCCAGGCGAGGAATTCGAGATCGTCAGGTCTCTGCTCGAGATTGGAGAGCAACGGCACCGCTTCGTGCCGGGAAAGAGATGGAGTTGCCGCTACACCGGGGACACCATCATCCTGCTCGTGAATCACATGGGCCAGACGATCAGTGTCCGGCGTGACGTAGCGCGCTACATCGAGGTACAGCGTACCAGACCGCGCAGCCGTTAGCCCGCCGATGGATGAGCCGGGCACGCCGGCATTGGCGTACCCGCCTCATTCACACGGTGCGTGCCGGCGCTCCGAACGACACCTAGATGAGCGCCGTCGCGAAGCTCGCCACATGCAGATCGTTGACCACTTCCCTTACGCCCGGGGCCGTCCGCGCCGCGTGCTCCGCCTCATTCAGCTCCGACCAGGAACGCACGGTGCCGGTGAGTGTGACCCTGCCATCCACGATCGCGACTTTGACGTGATCGGCGTCGATCTGCGCGCTGCGGTGAAATGCCTTCTGTATCTGCGCCTTCACCTGCTCCGGCTGCGCCCGCGCCCTCAACCGGATACTGTTCGTAATTCCGCGC
>DATHVW010000171.1:0-2555 GCA_035461085.1 Longimicrobiales bacterium
AGGTGCGCAGCTGTACGGGACGTACAGGTGTCCCGTCTGCGGTCACCGGGATGCGGTGGAGCTGGAGGCGGACGAAGGGTCGCGCGTGCTGGCGTGCAGCTATTGCAACACGCCGCTGGAAGTGACGGCGCGTGGACCGGACTCGGTTCGTTTTTCCGTGCAGGTGGCTGAAGAGCCGATGCACGGCTGATCCGCACGGCCCGGCAGGGGCAAGAGCGGCCGCGGTGAGATACCGCGGCCGCTTTTCTACATCAGGGCGGGAATGGTAGAGCGGCAGGACGTCAGAACGGCCATGGATCGGCTGCTGGCTGCGGGCAGCGCTCCGTCGGACGTGCGCAGCGTGTGGACGCAACAGTCAGGTGCCCGTACGCACCACATCGAGGCGGGCTCGGGTGCGCCCGTCGTGCTGCTCCACGGCGGCACGGGCGGCGGCGCGAACTGGTTCCGGTTGGTGGGGCCCCTGGCCACGCATTTCCGCGTGCTGGCACCGGACCTTCCCGGGTTCGGGCTGTCGGATCCGATCCCCGTCGTCCGACCGCTGGGGACTTCCGCAGCGGAGCGGCTGGTGGACTGGATGGCGCAGAATGATGTGACGGATGCACTGATGGTCGGCACGTCGTTCGGCGGCCTGGCGGCATTGCGCGTCGCACAGCGTTCGTCGCGCGTGAGTCGTCTCCTGCTGCTCGACGCCGCCGGTCTCGGACGCGGCATCCACCCGGCGGTGCGCGTGGCGACCGCGCTGCCGCTGACGCGGCTGCTCATGGCTCCGAGCCGCCGCGGCACCGCCGCGGTCCTGCGTCTTCTGCTCACGAGCGATCTCTCGCTCGTGTCTGCGACCCAGCAGCGCGCCCTCATCGACTACCTGCTGACGACCGCCCGCGCGGCGGGCACGAAGTACCTGGCGCTCACGCTGGAGATGTTCGCGGGTGCCGGCGGGCAGCGGGAGGTGCTGGGCTCCGATGAGCTGGCCGGACTGCACCTGCCCGTGTCGATCGTCTGGGGGGAGCGCGACCGGCTGCTGCCGCTCGAAAGCGCTCGCCTGGCCGCGCAGGCCCTGCCCGATGCCAGGCTGATCGTACTGCCCGGCACAGGCCATTCGCCGAACTGGGAGCGGCCGGAAGCGGTGGTCACGGCCATAATGGATCTCTCCTCCCGCCGAGCACGTGCCTTGCCGGATCGCGGCTGCGACTGAACCTTCCTGTGTTCTTCCGTCGCGGTTCATGACACAGGGTGAGGCATGAGCAAGAAAAACATCACAGCGCTGGATGCGGGTGCGCTGCGCGGCCGGCGCGTCCTCGTGCGCGTCGATTACAACGTCCCGATAGAAGACGGCGTCGTAACGGATGACACGCGCATCAGCGCGACGCTTCCCACACTGAAGTTCCTGACCGACAGCGGCGCCCGCGTCGTGCTCGTGTCGCATCTCGGTCGGCCGAAAGGCCAGTGGCGTGACGACATGTCGATGGCACCGGCGGCCGCACGGCTCGCCGAGCTCGTGGCGGCGCCTGTCCACTTCGTCCCGGACGTCGTGGGCGGGGACGCGAAGGCCGCCGTCGATGCGCTCGCTCCGGGTTCGATACTCGTGCTGGAGAACGTGCGGTTCCTGGCGGGCGAGGAGACGAACGACCCGAAGCTGAGCGAGGCGCTGGCCGGGTTCGCGGACGTGTACGTGAACGATGCGTTCGGCTCCGCCCACCGCGCCCATGCATCCACGTGCGGCGTGGCGGAGGTCATGAAGGAGGCGGGCCGTCCGGCGCTGGCGGGGATGCTGATGGAGAAGGAGCTCCGCTTCCTGGGTGATGCACTGGATAACCCGGAGCGTCCGTTCGTCGCGATCCTCGGCGGTGCCAAGATCTCCGGGAAGATCGACGTCATCGAGAACCTGCTGCCGCGCGTCGATCATCTGCTGATCGGCGGCGCGATGGCGAACACGTTCTTCCGGTCGCTCGGACTGGAGACGGGCAAGTCACTGGTCGAGGCGGAACGCGTGGAGATGGCGCACACGCTGCTGGAGCGCGCCGGTGACAAGATCGTGCTGCCGGTGGACTGCGTGGTGGCGGGCGAGGCGAAGGCCGGCGCGCGCACGTGGCTGCTGGCGCGTGACGAGGTCCCGCCCGAGGGATCGATTCTCGATATCGGGCCGAAGAGTGTCGCCACGTTCAGAGACTTCATCGAGCGCGCGCGCACGATCCTCTGGAACGGGCCGATGGGTCTCTTCGAGATCGACGACTTCGCCGAAGGCACGCTGGGCATCGCGCGCGGCGTGGCGGAGGTCACCGCGCGCGGGGCAACGACGATCGTCGGCGGCGGCGATACCGCAGCGGCGGTGGAAGCGGCCGGCGTGGCGGATCAGATGTCACACGTCTCCACTGGCGGTGGGGCGTCACTCGAATTTCTGGAGGGCCGCGCGCTTCCCGGTGTCGCGATTCTCGACGACGAAGGAGGTGCGGCATGAGCCACCGCGTGCGCAGGCCGGTGCTGGCCGGCAACTGGAAGATGAACAAGGGACCGGAGGATGCGACGTCCTTCTTTGCCGCGTTCGCGAACGCGTACCG
>DATHVW010000172.1:0-11572 GCA_035461085.1 Longimicrobiales bacterium
CGGCGTGTTCCCGCCCATGGTGACGTCCATGATCAACGTCGGCGAGCAGACCGGCGGCCTGGACGAGATGCTCACCAAGATCGCCGACTTCTACGACGAGGAGGTGGACACCGCGGTCGAAGCGCTGCTCTCCGCCATGGAGCCGATCATGATCGTGTTCCTGGGCGTGATCGTCGGCGGCATGATCGTGGCCATGTACCTGCCGATCTTCGACATGATCAACGCGGTGGGTGGGTGATTTCTGGACCTGTGGACTTGCTTGTGATTTCGCATGCAGTACCGTAATTCGTGTGTGGTTCGCCACGGAGATTCATAGATCGTTGCCGCGTTCTATCGTAAATCGCGCCAACTTCTATCGTAATTGTCGCAATTGACGTAGCGACAGCGGTATCTGTAACGGCAACGGCATCCGCTTCCTGGCGGACTCAGTTGGCTGCGTTCGTTCCTTCGTACCCGCGCTGGCACGTCTGGAGCGCCGCCAATACGAAGTCTCGGACCGGGACGCCCACTATTCGAGTCGGCGTCCGCGGTCCTTGGCCGGGGCCTCGCTTCGGGAACTCCGAATGCTATCGTGACGAGCTCAGCATGCTGGACCGCACTACCGTCCCGCGGCAGTCGCGGATGCTCGTGGTCGCGGAGTACGTCCAGACTAAGGCCATGTCGCCCCCCGAGCGCGACCGCATGAATATGCGATTGTGTCGGTGGCGTATGACGGCCTACTCTGTAGCGCAGCCACGCGTTCTCCGTCCGCACGGAAAGGGCTAAGAATGAGAACTGCTCTGCCCCTGCTCGTTCTGCTCATGTCCGGCTCGCCTGCGTCCGCTCAGGAGCCTGCGGACCCGTACCTCTGGCTGGAGGAGGTCGAAAGCGAGGCCGCGATCGAGTGGGCCCGCGTGCGCAGCGAGAGCACGCGCGCGAGTCTGACGGCGTTGCCCCTCTACGACTCGATCCGGGCGGAGATCTCACGCCTGGTCCAGGCGCGTCGCATGGCCCCGGACGGCCTCGGCAACTTCGCCGTTCGCGGCGAGCACATTGACGACTTCTGGCGGACCGGCCCGAATTCCCGCGGCGTCTGGCGTCGCACGACCGTCGAAAGCTACCTCGCGGGTGCCCCGCAGTGGCGTACGCTGCTGGACATCGACTCGCTGGCCGCGGCCGACGGAATCCCGTGGTCGATCGCCGGCACGTTCTGCCTCCCGCCGGAGATGAGGCACTGCATGGTACGGCTCTCACGCGGTGGTGCGGATTTGCACCAGCTGCGCGAGATCGATGCCGAGCGCGGCGGGTTCGTGGACAATGGATTCTTCATTGCCGATGAGCAGCGACACAGGATGCGCTGGGTGGACGCGAACACGGTGCTCGTCGGCACGAGCTTTCGTGACGCCGGCATCGGATTCCCGCGCATAGCGCGCCTGTGGCGGCGAGGAACCCCGCTCGAGGGTGCGCCGGCGCTGCTCGAGATTGCGCCCTCGAAGATTGGTGTCGACTTCATTGAGCTGGCCGGAGAATTCGTCATCGCCGAACTAGGTACGCATGGTCTCGAGACATTCCACCTGCTGCGAGGGGAGAACGATCTGCTCCGGCTGGAACTGCCACCGGGCGATCTGGGGATGGTGCGCGGTCAATTGATCGTCCGACCACGGGCGGACTGGACGCTGGACGGCACGACGTATCCTGGGAGTGCGGTTCTCGCCGTCGACTGGAACGCCTTCCTCGCGGGGAGCCGCGAGTTCGTCGTCGTGGTCGCACCCGACGACCGCACCGTCGTCGACCAGGTTCTGCACACGAGATCGTCCGTCGTAGTCCGGCTGCTTCGCAACGTGCGGAGCGAGCTGCACGAGTACCGGCTAGAGGACGGGCGCTGGACCGGGTCGCGCGTGCCCGCTCCGGACTTCGGAGTGGTGTCCCTGAACACGGCGAGTCCATGGTCCGATAGATACTTCTTCAGCCATGAGAGCACGCTCGATCCGCCGACGCTCTACGCGAGTGACGGAGCCGGTGGAGTGCGACGGGCGTTCGCGGTGGCGAATCTTTTCGACACCAGTGGATTCATGATCGAGCAGCTCGAGACGACGTCGCGGGATGGTACGCGCGTACCCTACTTCGTCATTCGCTCGCGCACGCTGAGGTACGACGGCAGGAATCCAACACGGTTGCAAGGCTACGGCGGCTACGGCCTGGTAGAGCTACCGACGTTTGGCCCGGCAGCCTTTCCGTGGCTGGCGCGCGGTGGGGTATTCGTCATCGCCAACATCCGCGGCGGCGGAGAATTCGGTCCGGCGTGGCACGAGGCGGGTACCCGCGAGAAGCGGCAGAACACGTACGACGATTTCTTCGCGATCGCGGAGGACCTGATCCGACGGGAGATCACGAGCCCGCCGCATCTGGGTATCGCGGGTGGCAGCAACGGCGGAACGCTGATGGGCGTCGCAGTGAACCGGCGCCCGGAGCTGTTCGGCGCTGCGCACGCGTCGGTGCCGGTGTTCGACCTGCGCAGGCAGGCACTGATCGCCGGCGGAGACCGCAGGGACGAAGTGGGCGACCCTAACGATCCGGCGGACTGGGAGTTCCTGCGCAGGTTCTCACCGTACCACAACGTGTCCGCCACCGCTGACTACCCGCCCTTCCTCATCACGAGCAACCGTCGCGACGACCGCGTGCCCGTGGGCAACGCGCGCAAGATGGTCGCCCGGCTGGAGGAGATGGGGCACGAGGTGCTCTACCACGAGGCTGGCAGCGGCGGGCACGGTCTCGAGACGATGCAGCAGGGGATCGACGGGATCGCGCTTTCGCTGACGTTCCTGCTGAGCCGGCTGCACCCGGCGTATTCTTCGGTGGGCGAGCGCGACAGGGCGCCGTTACGATAGAAGTTGGCGAAAGCCCGGCGCTAGTTACGATAGCTGCACCTCCAAACAACGAAACGTCGTGGCGACCCACATTCGTGCGCAGGCTGTATCGTAAGTAGTTGAAACCTCTATCGTAAAGTTCGCAAGCTCTTCTCTGTCAGTGATTTAGGAGGAGCAGGGCGGCCGGGATCTACTTCCCCGGCCGCCCTGCTTTGCTTCTGGCGTGCAGATGTGCCCCGTGGTCGCCCTCACCGTCGCTTGTTTGTGCCCCTCCTGGCGGCATAGCTTGTCACGACGTTGTCTCACTCCCAGCGCGGTGTCGGAGGGCTCGTGTACCTTCCGGCTTACCCGTGGGAGGGACGAGAGCTTTTCCACATTTGGAGCCTCAGCAGGGCGACTCGGTGCCAAGCGTCCGCGAGTTCGGGAACTCCCCGCAGGCTCGGGTGAGGGCCTCCCGAGACTTGGTAACGCTGGCTAGTAGTTTGCGAGAGCCGCCGCGCTTTAGCCCCCCGGAATGACCCACGGCCACAGCAGGCCACGGAACTACGCTGGAGTCAATGACCGAGGCCAACGAAAGCCAGAGCCGGCTCCGGGACGGCGAAATCATTCGCGCCCCTTTTCTGCCTGGACCTGCCCGCGTGAAGAAGTTCGAGCCCCGGAGGGCGTTCACATCCACGACCGTGCAGCGCTACACGATCAGCAGGTCCAGCGTGCCCTGCAAACCGCCGGACCAATGCAGTGCGGGCGACATCCCTTGGGGGCGCATGCCACCTGTGAGAGAGCCGAAGCGGAGGGTTGGAAGATCCCTCAGGCGCGAATTAGAAGATGCCCACACCGCTGAACGAGACGCGCGTGCCGTGCGGGGCTTGCAGCGCGTACGCTAGGTCGAGGCGGAGGGTGCCGTCGAGCAGTCCAAGAGCGATGCCGGCGTCCTCTCGCGTGCCGGTCTGGCCCGGCCTTGCGCTGCGGTCCGTGCTTCCGGCATCCAGGAAGAGATGGACCCGAGTGGCGGGACTGCCGGCGGAGATGTCGAATCGAGCAAAAGCCAACCGGGTGCCGCTCAGGGTGGCGCCGGGATACCCGCGCAGCGACGCGGCACCGCCGAGCTGCCATTCGTGCTGCGGTGGCACGTCGCCCGACGCGGCGCCGGCGACGAGGGCGGCGGCCGCGGCGACCGGCGCCTGATCGCGCGTCGCCGCGCTCAACAGGATTGTGGAACGAGCGAACGTGTAGGTGCCGCCCGCGGCATTGGTACCGAACCGCGCGCGCCAGCGCGCGCCGCCGCCATGGCCGCCGCCCGTCTCGAGCGAGATCGCCGGTCCGACGAGCGTGGCGGACCGCGCGCGCACATTCGGCCGCAACTCGTGCTGCCGGCCTAACAGCCGCGGCAGCGTCCAGTCCGCCATGGCCTCGAGTGCGGCCTCGCGTTGTGCAACCAACCACACGCGCACCGTAGTGGCCGGGCCGCGTTGCACAAGTTCGACGGATGCGCCCGTGGCGCGGTAGTAGTCGGCGTCGTCATGAGCGAACAGCAGCGCATTCAGCGATGCCACAGCGCTCAACGCCGAACCCTCGAGGTCCAACGGTTCGATCCGGTGGAACGCAGCCAGACTCATGCTTGCGCCGCTCCGCTCCAGAGTCAGCAGCATCTCGAGCTGTGGCATCCAGCGGGCCGTCGCGGAACGAGTCGTGAACTCGGCGGCCCCCCACCCGCGCCGGATGCCGATACGGCCGCCGATGCTGACTCCCTCGACACGGTTGTAGCGCAGCAGGTCGAGTGTCGCGAGCTGGAGATCCGACCGGTGCGCCTGCCGTCGCCGCGGTGGCGTGGCTGGCCACGGCGCATCGCGCAAGGCGCGGAGCGCGACCATGGCAGGTGTGTCCATGCTGAAGATGGATGGCGGCAGCTCCTCGCTGTGCAGCAGACTGGCCGGGTCAGACGGTAGCTCGACCAGCCAGCGTCGCCTATCGGCGGCCGGCATCGTCGGCTGCGCGAGCTCGCCGGACACCGCCTGCGCATCGTAGCCCGAATAGGATCGTTCATAGCGCAACGTCGCCCCGGCGAGACGGCCGACACGGACGGTGCCCTCGAACGTGAGCACGCGCGGTAGCCACCAGCGCAGTTCCCACAGTCCGTGCTCGACGACGACGCGCTCGATGCCAAGGCTCACCTCGCCGATGAACGGCAGCGTCGCCGCGTCGACGTTGGGATCCACGAGCGGCGAGTACACTTCACGGACAACGGTATGCGACGCTTCGTCGATCCACATCGATCCCTGCACTGCCGGAAACACCGCCTGCACCGGGTCGACCCTGACTTCGATCAGGCGGACCGCGCGGCCGTCAGGAAGCTGCAGGATCACGGTGTCACCCAACGCGAAACGGTAGCGGCCCTCGGCGGCTGGTGAGAGCGGGTGGTCGCCCAGGTGGAAGGCGCCGAGGCCGATGGTCCGCAGCTGCGAGCCGGGTGTGAACACCAGGTCGAGCGCTTCCGATCCGACATCGTCGAGCACGCGCACACGCGAGCCCGGGATGGCGCGATACTCGCGCGCGCCCAGCATCCGGATCCGGGGTGCCGCGGTCCGGCTCCAGTTGAGCCGAGCGGCCATTTCGCGCCGGTAGACCAAGTGTTCGCGTACGGGAGAGCGCAGTGCGACTGATGTGCGTTCGTGCACCGTCGTCTGAAATGAGCCCAGCGACACGTCCTGCATTGCCAGCCGGCTGCGCACGGCGTCGAGCAGTCCTGCCGCGTCCGTGTCCCAGACAGGTCGCTGCTGTGCGCCCGCCTCTGAAATCCGCAGCGCCCCGAGCAGCAGTGCGAGTGTCGTCCCGTGTAACAGACGCAATAATGGCTGCGCTTCGAGAAACGCGCTCATACAACTACCAGTGGCCCCCCTGCGGCGGCAGCGTCCGTATACCCGGCCAGGTTTCGGGCGCGCAGTGGCAATCGGATCGACGCAGCCAGAACCCAAATGCCTACGATTGGGCCGAGGTCCGGCTGTGGCGGCACCGGGGAATGGACGACGTTGAGCGCGAGTGTGGCCGCCGCGGCCACGGCGCCCGTCCACCCGAATACGCGCCCCGAACAGAGGCTTGCGCGTCATCGCCACGCCGAGCAGGGCTCCGCCGGCGAGGAAGAAGATATCAAAGGAAACGTCGAGACCGAGCTGCACGCCGTGTACGCCTCCTCAGCGTTGGAGCGTGCCTGACCCTACGGTTCGGGGGCCGGCCGGTTTCAGTTGCGGCCCCATGGGACGCAGGTATGCGATCGCCTCCGAGCGGAACTCGCGTGGTCCGTCGTGGATTATCGGCTAGGAGCGCGGAGCTGTAGCCAGCGGACATCACGACAGAGGTTGCCAATGGTTGCGCCGATTCTGCGATGGCCGCACTGTGGAATTACGAAACTGAGGGGCTTGTCAATGCCCGGATCTGTCAGGACGCGCCGCTGCGGGAAGCGCACGTTGATTGACTGCGAAGCCACAGTGCTGCGGCTTCAGCCACTCGGTCAGTGGGGAATGGCCAGCCGGTGTAGGTGCCGGTAACGAGGCTGTCCGGTTGCAGGCGATCGGGATACTGGAAGCCGCGACGGTCAGTGTAGTATCCCGTGGTCACGACCATATTGGCGCCATCAGCAAGCCGCGACCCACGATTGACGGTGGCGAAACCGGCCGTTGGCGAGCCAAAGCTCCTCGTGTTAGGGCGACCCCGAAACGCGACCGCGAGCGCCTCGCCTGAACTCCCCGTGCCGCCATCAATCAATATCGCCAGTGGAGGAACGGCGTCACGCAACATTACAGGTGAGACCGTCACTTGGGCTAATGTATCGATCTTCCCCGCCTCGCTTCTGAGGCCCGAGAGACCAGCATCATAGTACCATGACTGACTGCTCGGCTCCGCACCGAAACGGCCGATGATCGAGTCGCCAAGAAGGGGTCCGATGCCGGCCAGCATTGGCCACATATTGCCGCCGCCATTTCCCCGCAGATCTACAATCCAGCCACACGCGCCAGCATCTTGTAGCGTCCGAATGGCTGTATGAAGCGAGTCGGCCAGAGCAGTCGCCGCGCCGCCTCGCTGAGGAACCCGTACATAGCCGCCGCCAGTGCACGGCCAGTCGGCTCAGCGCGTGGGCGCGAAAGCGGCGGCCCACGCGCAGGCGAGTATCGTAGCGGATACCCCCACCGCGGACTTTTCCGACTAGCCATGCCTCACCCGAGTGTTCAGGGCAAACAAGGGCCGGACTCCGGTAGCCTTCCGCAGGGGGCCACGTCTTACCCGGTCACATCCAGGTTTCCGCCGGTGACATCACTCAGGAAACGCGGATTGGGCAGAGCGGCGCTGTTGCAGAAGGCTTCGTTCGCCGCGTTGTCGCCGAGCCCGAACCCCGTCGTCTGATCGGGTGCTGCAGCGGCACCCTGTCCGTTATCGATCGAATGGAACCACATGAAGATGCCGACCGGAACGCTGGCGTCGCTGGACTGTGTCACGGGGCCGCCGAACTTCACCCGGTTCCCGTCGTACACGCTGATGCACGAGACATTGCCCTTGAAGCGAAACCTCTCGCCGAACACTTCCTGTACGTACAGGATGTTGCCCCTCACGCTGCCATCCGCATCCCTCCGTGCGGTGAACGTCAGCCGCTGATTGATCGGGTCCTCGACGCCGTCACCGTCCAGGTCAAGACCACCGAGCGTGTACGTGACGCCGCCCGACGCCGCTGCCACGACATTGGCACCGTGCGACGCGAATGCGATGTCCCGCGCGCCGTCTTCCCCGCTGTGGAGCGGGTCGGCGATGTCGCCGACACCGCACGCGGTTGCAACGAAAACGATCGTGATTGCGAGCAGGGCACGAAGCATTCCTCTCATGGTTTCCCCCGTTCAGTAGTTTGAAACATCTGCGTCCAGGGTAACCTTACCTGGTGTGCGCACGGTTGTATTGAACGGAGCGCGGATTTGGAACGACTCAAGGGGATGACGGCCCAACCGAGTCCTGCTACAATCTGTCACGCACACGGTCGGCTCGTCTCGCTCACTCACCCCGGGCAGGCCGGTCGCCACGGACGAAATGGCGATTCATGAGGTCGTTCTTCACGTGCGCCGCGATTGCCGGAGTACTGGTCCGCCCTCGCCGTCGGGGTCCGAGGCGACGGATGACGAGGCCGCGCTGCCTGGCCGGAGCAACGCTGATCGCCGCTCTGCTGAGCGCTCCATGTACGCCGCGGGCACCGGACGAGGCGCCCGACCACGAGGCCGGTGCGGGTGCTGTCGATCCGGACACCGCCGGGCCTGCCGCGGCTGCGGACCCGGTATCCGAACCCCGCGAGCCGTTCAACACGCGCGTCGCCGTATTCATGGAGGCGACGCCCGAGGACATCGACGAAGTCGCAGCGGCGCACGGCGACGCCGCGGAATTCGAGGTCATCGCCGACGACCTCATGTACTACAGAGCTTCGGCGCACGACTACCTCGCGGAGCGCGGTATCCCTGTCATCCACGTGTCCGGCCGCAGGCCGCTGCGATTCATCGTCGATGGTGCGATCCGGGAGTACGATTTCCCCGACGTGACGACGCTGGACGTGATTGTCCTCTTCGAGCCCGCCGGGAACCCATGGCCTTCGCGCCGGCCGGCATCCACCTCGTCGACGAGTACTTTGCGTCGCACCGATAACGCAGCACCCGTCGGCCGTTCGGGTACGGCCGCCCGAACAACACGACGCCAGTGCCGTCGAATGCGAGCTGTGCCCTGATGCGCGGGAGCGGCCGCGCCGGCTGATCAGCTCCCATCCCATGCCCAGGTATCATCCAGCAGGGTCTGGTCGGCGGTCCAGCGGCTGAATAGGATGATGCGATCAGTCGCATGGTCGGTTGCGGCACCGCCGATCATCCGCGCCGGGGGACCGGGCACATGGATCTGTTGCCATGCGGTGCCATCCCATTCCCAAGATACCGGCACCGAAACGAACAGTTTCGGCTGCGGCTGCGCACGGACTTCAGTCGCGCCATACCACACGCGGGAGTTCTCCCGGTACATGCGCTAACGTCGCGCGCACATCGACGCCGCAGCGCATTTCGCCACCCAGATCTCCGTGCTGGATGCCATGGAACGTGATCAGGAGCTCGGGGCAAGCCGGCGCCCCGCGTACGAACAGCTCGACGCGCACCTCCGGCGGCTCCGCCAGATCCGACTCCAGAGCGCCCATCACTGATACGTCGAGCGACGCTCCGCCTACCGAAGTCACGGTGAAGCGCTCGTCTACATCGGCGGAGACCGCCACCACATCCTGGTCCGCGGTGCGGAACAGCCAGGCGCGATACGGCTGCGGCGCGAAGCGCACCGTGGTGACCTCAGTTTCCCCGTCGTAGGAGACGTCGGGCCGGACCCGCGGTGTTTGGTCCGGGGGAATCGTGTAGTAGGCCTCGAACTCCCAGTCCCCGCTCTCCAGGCGCCGGAGACGCAGGCAGTCCAGCAAACCGGCAATTGCCGCGGGACTGCAGGACGGGTCGTAGAGCCTCGGCTCGAAGGAGGCGTCGGTGGTCGCGGAGCCGAGGAGCCCGGCGTGGACGCCGGGGAGGCCGAAGGCGAATGCCAGGCGGGGGAACGGCCCGCCGTGGGTCCCGTCCGCGACCCAGAAGAGGTCCGTGATGCCATCGATCGCGACTTCGGCCACGACCGCCCTCTCAAAGCTCGTGAGGCGCGTGCCCGGCCCGACCAGGTCCCCGCCGCGGTCGCAGCCCCCAAGCCAGAGGATGCCAAGCAGCACGCCTACTCTTCGCGCCCGTCGTCGCGCCGTCGGGAGCACGGTCAAGTGTCGTTGGCCTCGCATCGCGCAGCCCCGCGCTCGCATCCGTCGCTCCGTCGATACCTCGATCGATTGACCCACCTCGCCGTATCGCTACGCGGCGAACGAACGAGAACGCAAAACAGTCGGTGCGGGCCTACATACACGGTCGATGCTGCGAAGCCTGTTCGTCCACGCCCTTGGGCTACGTGGCGAAGGCGCAGGGCCGAGATGCAATGGGCCGGGCCAGTGCGCCGTCCCGCGCGCCGGGCATTTCGCCACACCGTGCACGCTGCGGAGCGGCGCCCGCGCGCCGCCGCGCCGGTTGCAGGCAGCGGATCCGCGCGCATGCGGAAGAGCGGGCCGGGCTTGGGGCAATCCATCGTCGCCCTGCGGTGTCTGAGAAGCTCGAACAACGGAGGCCCATGGCCGAACCGATGGCCATCATCAGGGGACACTCGATGTGCTGGTGCTCAAGGCGCTCACCACGCAGCCGGTGCACGGCTTCGAGGCGACGCGGTGGCTGCCCGACCCAATCTCTCCGCCACCGCTCCAGTCGCTTCCTCGGCGGAGGTCAGCGCTGGGTCACCCAGCCACGCCAGCGGTGGAGGAACCCGGTCTCCGTGAGGTCGAGACGGGCCAGGAGCTCGGACTGTGACGTGGCGGTCAGCAGGTCGCGAAGCGTGGCGCGGCCCCAGACGTCGTCGATGAACGCGACCATCGAGCCGGACACGCCGTAGCGGTACGGTCCGGACCATGCCTCGGCGAGGCGTGACGGCGCGGCTCCCTGTGCAATGGCGTCGGTCGCCCGATCGGCATGCTCGGTCCCGAGTTGCCCGGAGACATACGTGGCGAGTCCTTCGATGAACCACCCGATGTCTTCGAGGAGCCCCACGTCGTCGGACGGGTTGGACTGGCCGTGGAAGACGTGCACGGCCTCGTGAGCCACGAGCATACCCACGTGCCCGGCGTCCCTGCCGTCGTGCTCGCAGGCTTCCGCGCCCCACACGGCGGGCGAAAGCAGATAGAGCACATGGTCATCGGCCGCGCCGACCATCCAGCACGCGGTATCCGGAATGCCCCAGGCCTCTTTCAATGCCACTGAAAACGTAGCCCGCGAGGGGTAGACGCGGACGCTGACGGTGTCGGGAAACGCGCCGAGCGTCGCTCCGATCCGCTGCTCCGCGCGGACCAGGTGGGCGTGCACTTCGGAGACAACGGTCGAATCGACGCCCGGCGCGTGCATGCGGAACGTCCCGTCCTGCGCGGCGACGGCTGATGCCGCGCCGAAAGCAATGATGGCGGCGACGAGAGCGGCCTGTCCTGTCATCATCGGCTCCGGTTCGTGGAGAGATCGGTTACCCACTCCCTACGGAGAAAAACTGCCGATGTTTCCCGTTCGGGTTCCGCGGCGCGTCGCTACGCGGTTCGAGATGCGTTGCCTGTCCGGCATGAAACCGAGGCCTGCTCCGACCCGTACGGCCGGACGGTCACCCGATCCCTCCAGCCCCGCAGCGCCATGGACACGTTCCTTCGCGACGCGCGCAACGCGCTCCGCCTGATCTGGAAAGAGAAGCTGTTCAGCTTCACGGTGGTCGTGACCCTGGCGGCGTGCGTGGGCGCGAATGCGAGCATCTTCTCGGTCGTCTACCGGGTGCTGCTGGCGCCGCTGCCGTACCCCGGGGCGGAGCGCCTGGTCGCAGTCTACAACAGCTATCCGAACGCGGGCGCGGCGCGCGCGAGCAACGGCACGGTGGACTACTTCCAGCGGCGCGAGCACGTGGCCGCATTCGAGCACGTCGCTCAGCTTCAGCACTGGGGTCACACACTCGGCGAGCCCGGACAGAGCGAGCGCGCGCGCACGATGCGGATCACGCCCTCCTTCCTGGACGTGCTGGGCACCGCGCCGCTGCTGGGCCGCAACTTCGTGGAAGAGGAGACCCGC
>DATHVW010000173.1:0-5453 GCA_035461085.1 Longimicrobiales bacterium
GCCACACGACGGCGCCTCCCCCCGGCGTCCGGCACGAGGTCATAGAGCCATGCGAGGACGGCGGCCACCGGCAGACCCGCCAACGCCAGGAGAATCACGGTGCTGACTGTGTTCTCCGGGAGATTCATCGACGGTGTGACGACGTCGGCCAGCTGAATGACTCCAGCCGCCGCCACAACGTAGACAGCCAGAACACCAATTACTTTCCGCCGTTTCAGCTCCCGCAGGAAATCGCGGAAACGATGCAGAAGCGTCCAGTTCCGGCGTCGAGGCTCCTGCGTGACGCTATGCGTCCGAACGTCGCGGACTGTGGTGCCCTCGGTCACTGTCACGTGCACGCGCGGTACACCGGATTCCGAGGCACTCGGGGAAGAAGGACCGTCTTCGCGCGCACCCATCGAACTGCACATGGCCTCAATGAAATCCCGCGGGTCGTCGAACCGCTGGGATTTTTCTTTCGCCATTGCCCGCCGGAGAGCCGCATCGACCTCGGGCGGAATGTCCGCGCAGCGGAGTCGAATGGAGGGAGGTGCCTCCGATATGTGGCGTGCGAGCAGGGCCGGTACGCTCCCGGCAGTGAAAGGCGGCTCCCCGCCGAGCAGCTCGAACGCCACACATCCGAGCGAATAGACATCACTGCGCCCGTCAACCTCCCGTTCGCCTGCCGCCTGCTCCGGACTGATGTAGTGTGGGGAGCCGACGGCCATGGCAGTGGCGGTGAGCCGCTGATCGCGCACACTCGCGAGCGCTCGTGCCAGTCCGAAATCGGCGACCCATGCGTGCTCCTGATCGTCCACCAGGATGTTCTCGGGCTTCACGTCACGATGCACCGTCCCGGTGGAGTGAGCGTAGGAAAGGGCGCTCGCGATCTGACGCAACAGCGGGAGTGCCGTAGCGAGAGGCATTCGTCCGCGGCGCTCGATCCGCCGCCGCAGGGACTCGCCCTGGACGAAGGGCATGGTGTAGAAGATGAAACCGCCCGCATCGCCGCTGTCGAAGAGCGGGAGGATGTGCGGATGGTTCAATGCGGCGGTGGTGCGGATCTCCTGCAGAAAACGGCGGGTGCCGACGGTGCTGGCCACCTCCGCCTCGATGACCTTCAAGGCCACACGCCGGCCGTGCTTCAGGTCGCGCGCCGCGTACACTACGGCCGACGAGCCGCGCCCCAGTTCACGCTCCAGCACGTAACGACCCGCCAGCGCACTACGGATGCCCGTCAGCATGGCTGCACTCCTGCCTATGCCTTACGACTGTCTGCTAAGCGCCTCCGTCATGACGTCACAACGCACGGCGTGGACGCGGATCGTCTTCGGTTCCTCCATCGGGTCACCGGACGACCGCGGTACCAGCGAAGAAAAACGCGGACTGGTCCGCGTTGGCAGAACTTGGCAGGGCCCTGTACACTAGGATATACACGCACGGGCGCGGGGGCCAGTGCCGCGGAGCGCGCGGGAACGCCATGCCCAGGGTGCGGTCCGCCCTCCGCTCACTCCTCCGTCGGCCGCGACCGCGCCTTCTTCGTCTCTGCCCGCCGCTTCTTTTCCTTCAGCCGGGCCTCCTTGGCCGCCCGCGGCATCTTCGTCTTGCGCCGGCGCTTGCGCTCTTTCAGGGCGTCGGCGAGCAGTCGTGCGAGCCGCTCCGTCGCATCCTCGCGGTTCTGATGCTGGCTGCGGCTGCTGCTCGACGAAAGGCGGAGCACGCCGTCACCATCGATCCGGTTCGCCAACCGCTCGCTGATCCGCGCCCGCTGCGCGTCGGTCAACGAGGGCGAGCCGGCGACATCGAACTCGAGCTCGATCTTCGTCGAGGACGTGTTCACGTGCTGGCCGCCCGGTCCGCCGGACCGGCTGGCCCGGTACCGGATCTCCGCCAGCGGCACGGCCAGCTCATCGGTCACACGCAGCAGTGCATGCTCGGGGACCACGCTGGTCGGCAGATCGCTTTCCTCCACCGCTTCCTCCGATTCACATCAGCAGCACGAGTAGATCCGCACGAACGCGCCCTCCCGTTCGCTCCATGCGATCACATACGTCGCCTCGCCGCCCGCGTAATACATCAGCGACGGTTTTCCCTCGAGCTCCGAGAGCACCGCGTTCACGCGTTCATTCGAAATATCCGCCGCATCGATGGCGCTGTACGCCTGGGGCGGCATGGAATCGGCCGGCGTCAGATCGAAGCGATGCCGGTAGTCCAGCTCGGCGAGGTGATAGCGCAGCGCCTCCCGCATGACTGCATCCGGATCACCGCCCTGACGGAGCAGCTGCGGCAGACCGCCGGCCATCGTGATGCGATCTTCCGCGAGCAGCTCGTCGAGATGGTCCTGTATGATCCGCGTCACCGTCGTATCTGCCTTGCCCTCTGCAGCGTCGTACTTGAAGTACAGCTGAGTCGGCCATGACTCGTGCCACAGCGTGTCGCCCCGTACGCCCTCGATCGTCAGCGCCACGTCTGCCGAATCCAGTGACGGCCCGGTTGCAGTCACGATCAACGTTTCGCTGCGGCCGTCGCCCGTGAAATCGATGCTGCGCTCGCGGCGATAGCCGACGGCGTCGCCAGCAGCGCGAGGCGCTGCGTCCGCGGCAGCGCCCGCAACGGAATCGACGGCCGAGGCGGCGGGCGCGTCATCGGAAGCGGCATCACCGCACGCGGCGGCAAGCACCAGCACGAGACCCGCCGAGACGAATCGCAGACTCATGAAAGCAGCAGGTCCACGGCGTGCGGGAAGGACGGCACCCTGTGGAACAGATCGGAAACCGGATCGACCAGGTCGTACTCCCATGGATCGTTTGTCTCCACCAGTATCGCGTTGGCGCCGGACTCCAGCGCTGGGTTGATGTCACTGCGCATGCTGTTGCCTACCATCCATGCCCGTGCGGGATCGTCGACACCGTACATGCTCAACGTACGCACGAACATTTCCGCGTCCTTGCGGTCACAGACGTGGACACGGTCCTCTCTGACGATATCGATGATGCCCGCGCCACGCACGCACTCGAGCTGGTACTGCATGTCGCCGCTCTGCGTGTAGACGACGGTCGGCAACTGCGCGGACAGGCGGCGCAGCGCATCGAGCGCGCCCTCGAACGCCGGCGGCGGGCCGTACACGCCCCGACCCAGCGCCGCTGCACGTGCAGCAACTTCCGCGTCACGTGGAATTCCATAGAGCTCGCACAGCCTCTCGTACGTCATGACGAACGATGGCTCCATCCGCCGCGGTCCCAGGCCGTACTGCGCCCGCATGCCGGGGTCCACCTGGTTGTACAGTACGTCGTATGCCGCAGTCTCGGCGAATCCGGCCTCACGCATGAGTGCGAGCAGCGAGCGCCGCGCGTTCTGGAAACGAGGGCCCGTATCGACCAGTGTATCGTCGAAATCGACGAGGATCAGATCCTTCAAGACTATCGGCTCCGTGGCTCGAGGCTCCGGGTCAGTCCCGCCGCTGCAGCTGCAGGCGACCGACCTGGAACCGGATCGTCGGGTTCTCCACGCCGGCCGCAATCAATACCGGATGCAGCATTTCATACAGCGCATCCGCCGTGTTGATCCGCGGCTGTGACGACCCGTGGAGGTGCGCCTGCCCCTGTTGGCGCATGGTCTGCTGCACCAGCTGAATGGCGCGGTCGCGCACTTCGTCCACCGTGCGTTGTGACATGCGCAGCCAGCCGCGCTGCGTCTCGACCTCCATCTGCTCGAGGTTCGGCTCCACCGAGTACAGCACGGGCTCCGGCACCGACACCTCGATCGTGTCGCCGGGCAGCACCCGGATCATGGCAGGTGTCAGCTGCCGCACATCGAAGCCGTATGATACGCGGCCCGGTACGCGCACGGTTGCGGACGTGGTACCCAGGTCGATCTCCATCACGCCCGGCAGCAGTGTGCGTGTGTTCTCGACGCGCGTCGTTGCGGTCACCTCGAGTGTGCCGGTGATCAGAAACGATTCCGGGCTCTCGCGCTGAATGGTCGAATAGACGACATCGCGGATGTCGGTCTCCGACAGGCGCGGCCGGTTCGACCACAGGAACAGCCCGACGGCGCCGATCAGCAGCAGAATACCGGTCGTGACGATGACGCCGATGTGGATGAGGGGAACGCTGCGGCGGTTGTCTTCTGCCGGTGCGCCGGGATGCTCCATCACGCGATCTTCTCGATGCTGCGTGCCCACTTCACCCAGTCGAAGCCGCGCAGCTCGTCGAGAACATCGTCCGGTATCGCCGTATCGGCCTCGATGGTCATCAGTGCATCCTTGTGACGTCCCGTGCGATCGACCCGCATCGTGGCGAGGTTGATGCGCTGTGCGGCGCACAGTCCGGTGATCGTCATGATGGTGCCCGGCTCGTCACGCGCGAGTACGACGAGCGTGTGGTAGTCGCCACCGAGCGATACGGGGAAGCCGTCGATCTCCGTTACCTCGACGCGCCCGCCTCCTACGGAAGCGCCGCGCACGTGCACCTTCTCGTCACCACGTGCAAGATCGAACACGGCGGTGTTCGGGTGTGCGTCCTCGCCCAGATCGAGATCTTCGAACGTCCAGTCCAGCCCCGCCGCCTTCGCCTCATCATAGGCGTGCCGGAGCCGCAGGTCGTCCGGTGCGATGCCGACCAGTCCACCGACGATCGCGCGGTGCGTCCCGTGACCCTCGCCTGTTGCGGCGAACGAGCCGTGCAGCCCGATCCGCGCGGTGACGGGTGTACCGCCGAAGATGGCGCGCGCGATCAGACCGAGCCGGCATGCGCCGGCCGTGTGCGATGACGACGGCCCCACCATGACCGGACCGATGATGTCGAAGAGTGATACCATGACTCAGCTCCTGGCCGGGCAGGCCGCGCGGCGGGCGCGGAATCGGGCGCCGTTCACTGGCTGATACCCGTCGGTGTGCGGGACGGCTGTATCTGCACGAGCCGACGCGCGGACGGTGTGGCCGCCAGGCCGCCGAGCGCGGTCTCGCGGTAGGCGACGGGCATTTTCCTACCTACCTCGCCCATGACGTCGATGACCTCGTCTGCCGAGACCGGGAAGTCGCAGCCGGCGAGGGCCATCTCCGCGGCGGCGATGGCCTGCATGGCGGCTGAGGCGTTGCGGTAGATGCACGGGATCTCGACCAGGCCGCCGATGGGATCGCAGATCAGGCCGAGCATCCCCTGGAGCGAAAGCGCCACCGACGTGGCCACCTGCTCGTCCGTCCCTCCCGCCAGCCACGTGACCGCCGCGGCGCCCATGGCCGCCGCAGACCCCGTCTCCGCCTGGCACCCGCCTGCCGCGCCGGAGAGCGAGGCCCGGTGGGCGATCACGCCGCCCACACCGCCCGCCACCAGCATCGCGCCGATCAGCCGGTCCTCATCCGCTTCCAGGATCTCCCCGGCCGAGACCAGGATGGCCGGCAGAACGCCGGCCGCGCCGGCCGTGGGCGCCGCCACGATCAGCCCCATGGCCGCGTTCAGTTCCAGCGTCGCGAT
>DATHVW010000174.1:0-37646 GCA_035461085.1 Longimicrobiales bacterium
GTGCGGATGCGGCGAGCGCAGGATCTTGCCGTGCAGCATGCCCGGCAGCGCCATGTCGTCCGTGTAGACCGTCGCACCGGTGACCTTCCCGGCGCCATCCACCTTGCGGTTCCGGCGCCCGATCACCGACGTCTTCCCCGCTCCGTCACCCGCGAGGTCGTCCAGCGCTTCCGGCGCCACGGCGCTCCCCGCCTGCCGCGGGCGCAGCTCCTCCGGCCTCATCCTTCTGTAACCTTTTCGCCGCCGGAGGGATTCGCACGCGCACTCGCACGCGCACGCGCACGCGCACGCGGGTTCCCGCTATCGCCGCCGTCCGGCACCTCGGCGTCGTCCGCCCTGTTGCCGTCGTCCTTCGTCAGCCGCGCGGCCGCCATTTCCACGGCCTCGTAGATCTTCGTGTAGCCGGTACACCGGCAGAGATTGCCGGACAACGCGTCCCGGATCTCCTCGCGGGACGGCGATCCGTTCTGCTCGAGCAGCGCATACGCGGACATCAGCACGCCCGGCGTGCAGAACCCGCACTGCGCGCCGCCCGTGACCTCGAACGCTTCCTGGAGCGCGTGTAGCCGGCCCGGCGCCGCGATGCCCTCGACCGTGCGCACGTCGTGGCCTTCCGCTTCCCACGCGGGCGTGATGCACGAGAGCACGGGCTGGCCGTCCAGCAGCACCGTGCACGCGCCGCAATCGCCCTTGTCGCAGCCCTGCTTCGAGCCGGTCAGCCCGAGCGCGTACCGCAGCGTCTCGAGCAGCGTGTAATGAGCGGGGATGCCGACCGTCGTGCGATCGCCATTGACGGTCAGCTCGATCATGGAATGCATGCCCGCAAGGTAAAACCGGGGCGCGTGCACGGGCAATCGCAGGTCACGGCTGGATCACGCCGCGGGATGAGATTGTGTTCCGGCCCATGGGAGACCGACGCCGTGCCGGACTCCCGCAACCTGGAGAGGAAGCCATGTATATCCCGAAAATGGTCATTGCCGGATTCATCGCGTGCGTGCTGCTGGTGTTCGGCTGGGCGGTCGCCGTCGCCAACGACCGGAATCCCCTGCCGTTCCCCGACCGCAATTACCAGGTCTTCACGGCGAGCTCGACCGGCGGCCTCCGCGCGATGGAGGAGCTGATGCGGGAGCACGGTATCCGCCCGCGCTTCCGCGCGGATTCCGACCAGGTCGATCGCACGATCTTCAGCGACGGGACCATCATCAACAGCGTCCATCCGGAGCTGCTCGAGAAGCTGGGCAACCCCGCCGGCGCCATCGGCCTGGTCGTGGACGATCCGGTGACCGCGGCGGCCGCGGCCGCAGCGCTCCTGCGCAGCCGCGGCTTCGACGCCGAGGTGATCGAGGACGCCGAGCCGGGCCTGCCGATCGCCTTCGTGACGACGGACGCCCTGAGCGGCGCCGTTCTCGTCTTCCGCCGCCACCAGCTCCGCATGGGAAGCAGGCCGGCCCGCTGGACGGAGCGCTCATGATGCCGACTCAGGCGACCGCTATGATCGGCACCCGCGGCCGGTACGTTCCGTGCCGTGGACGCTCTCATGACCTCCGACATCCGGCATGACCGCGTCACCAATGGCGCGGTGACGCTCCACGTCGCGCGGGCGGGGAGCGGCCCGCCCGTCGTGCTGCTGCACGGCTTCCCGGAGAACTGGAGCTCCTGGCGACATCAGCTCCTGCCGCTCGCGGACGCCGGCTTCACCGCGACGGCTCCGGACCTGCGCGGCTACAACGAGTCGGATGCGCCTGTGGGCGTGGCGGCGTACGCGATCGACCAGCTGGTGAGCGACGTCGCAGCGGTCGTGCGCGCGACGGGTCACCCGCGCGCACACGTCGTCGGACACGACTGGGGCGGGATCCTCGCCTGGCATTTTGCGGCCACGCATCCCGGGCTGCTCGAGCGCCTGGTCATCCTGAACGCGCCGCACCCGTCCATCTTCCTGCGGCACGTGCGCCGTCCGCCGCAGCTGTTCCGCAGCTGGTACGCCGCGTTCTTCCAGCTGCCGCTGCTGCCGGAGCGCGCGCTGCGCGCGTTCGACTTCGCGGCCCTGCGCCGGCTCTTCCGGACGACGCCCGCGCGCAAGGACACGTTCAGCAACCAGGACATCGACTACTACATCCAGGGACTGTCGCGCCCCGGCGGTCTCACCGCCGCCCTCAACTACTATCGCGCCTCCGTCCGCCACCCATCGACGCGCCGCGTCCGGACGGATGCGGAAACGCTCATCATCTGGGGCGAGCAGGACGTCGCACTCACGATCGGACTGCTCGACGGCGTCGAGCGCTATGCCCCGCACGTCCACATCGAGCGCATCGCCGACGCCGGCCACTGGGTCCAGAACGAGGCGCCCGAACGCGTCACCCGGCTGCTCATCGATTTCCTGTCGGGTCCTCCGGCCACGCAGATGCGGGACTGAGCCGGTAAAACCCCCGCCCGCGCCCGCGTGCGTGCCCGCGCGCGAACTGTCGAATGGACCCCGCCCGCGCCCGCGTGCGTGCCCGTGCGCGATCCCGGCTTTGTCGGGCGCAGGCGCCGCCTGAAAAACTTGCCCCTGCCGCGCCAACGCCCTACGCTCCACCTCATGAGCGCACCAGCCGTCGATGGCATCATCCTCGCCGCGGGACTCTCCAGTCGCATGGAGCGGCCGAAGCCGCTGCTCAACGTGGGGTCGGTGACGTTCCTGGAGCGCGCCGTCACCACGCTCCAGGGCGCCGGCTGCCGCCGCACGTACGTCGTCGTCAACGCCACCGACCAGACCACCGCGGACGCGGCGCGCGCGCTCGGCGCCGATGTCGTCGTGAACGAGTATCCGGAGTCGGAGCCGATCGATTCGGTGCGCATGGTCATCGAGCAGCTCCCTGCCGACACCGGCGCGGTCGTGGTGCTGCCCGTCGATCTGCCGCTGATCGCACAGGACACCGTCACGGCGGTCGTGCGCTCGTTCCGCGAGAATCCCGGACCTCTGATCCTGCCGTTCCACAACGGCGTGGCCGGACACCCCGTCCTGATCGGCCGCGACCTGTTCGGCGACATCATGACGCGTCCGTTCGATGAGGGATTGCGCTCGCTGATCATGGAGAGCGCGCGGACACTGCGCGAAGTGAGGGTGGTCGATCCCGGCATCCTGATCGACATCGATACACCGGACGACTACTGGCGCTTCATCGAGTCCAAATGAGCGACATTGTCACGGCCGCGCGCGCCGCGCGTGCGGCGCTCGATGCGGCTGCTGGTGCTGCCGCGGTGGCGATCGTCGCTGCCGTGCGTGAAGGTGCGCAGGTCGCGCGGTTGATCGTGCACGAGCATGGCACTGTCGAGGGCACGCTCGGCAGCGCGCTGCTGGACGATGTCGGCGAACGCATCGCGCGCGAAGCTCTGCGCATGACGGATCCGGAGCCGCGCGTCGAGACCATCACCGTCGGCGACGTTTCGTATCAGCTGTACGTAGAGGCGCATCGCGCGCCGGATCATCTCATCATCGTCGGCGCCGGCCACATTGCCGTGCCGCTCGCTCACCTCGGGATCCTGCTGGGTTTCCGCGTGAGCGTGCTCGATGATCGCGAGGAGATGGCGACGCCGGAGCGTTTCGATGACGCCGTACGCGTGCTGCGCGCAGACTTCGCGGTCGATCCGTTTGCGGGCGTGGAGATCGGTGCCGACAGCTACGTGGCGCTCGTCACGCGCGGGCATCGCTGGGACTACGACTGCCTGCACCGCATCATCGCCGGTCCCGCGCAGCCGCGCTATCTTGGAATGATCGGGAGCCGGCGCCGCGTGCGCGCCGCGTTCCACGCTCTGCTCGAGAGCGGTGTGCCGCGCGCAGCGCTCGCGGCGATACGCGCGCCGATCGGTCTCGAGCTCAACGCGGAAACGCCCGCCGAGATCGCGGTCGCCATCGCTGCCGAGATGGTGGCCGTGCGACGCGGCTCCGACATCGCGTCCATCAGCTCGCGTGAGCGCGTCCTGGATCGTTTTCTGGGGGAGGTTTCGACATGATCGACGAACACGTCTATCGCGCGATCATCGCAGCGGCCGATGACGGCCGCGCCGTCGCGCTGGCGACTGTACTGAGCACTCGCGGCTCCGTGCCGCGGCACGCGGGCAGCAAGATGATCATCGACCCGGCCCGCGGCCTCATCGGCACGATCGGCGGCGGCTGCGGCGAAGCGGATGTCATCGCCGCGGCCACCGACGTGGTCCGGTCAGGAATGCCGCGTATCGTGGATGTCGAGCTCACGGATGCAATCGATTCGTGGAGCCCGGCCGTATGCGGCGGTGTGATGCAGATCCTGATCGAGCCGGTCCCGCCTAGCCCTGGCGGCGCATCCGGTTCGTGACGCTGTTGAAGCGTACGCCCTTCATCCGCTTCACTCCATCGACCGTCTCCTTGTACACCACCTGCTTCGTACGGTCCGTTCCATCCTTGTCAGACCAGAAGTAGGGCGTGGGCGTACCGTCTTTCTTCGAGATTCTGATTCTGGCCATGGGAGCTCCAGTGCAGTGAGGTGTCGAACCACGCGGAGGCATTCGGAAGTGTGGCGAGAGATTGTATACCCCCGGAGCAGTAATCGGGTCCGCCGGCCCCGCCGCCTTGCCCGCCAACGCGCCCCGTGTTACCGATTCCTGACGCAGCACGGGCGACGCTGCCCATCACGAAGGAGTCTCCCATTACCGCGTATCGGACGAAGCCGGAAACATCCCCACGCACACCGATGTGGCGACGGTATGCGTCGTTCCTCCGACGGACGCCGGAGCTGACGCTGTCGTGGAGCGACCGCGAAACCGACGCGCGCGCGTGGCTGGTCATCAACTCGCTGCGCGGCGGTGCGGCGGGCGGCGGCACACGCATGCGCCTGGGCGTGAACCCCCGCGAGGTCACGTACCTCGCCAAGGCGATGGAGCTCAAGTTCTCCATCTCCGGACCGCCGATCGGCGGCGCCAAGACCGGCATCGACTTCGACCCGTCCGACCCGCGCCGATCGGACGTGCTCGAACGCTGGTACCGCGCCGCAATGCCCGTGCTGCGCGACCGCTACGGCACCGGTGGCGACCTCAACGTCGATGAGGTGCTCGACGTCATCCCGGCATTCGAGCGGCTGGGGCTGCACCATCCCCAGGAAGGCGTCGTGCGCGGCCATCTCGGCCCCGACGACCGGCAGTTCCGCGCGATCATGCACCGCCTCCAGGACGGCGTTGCCGCGCCCCTCGAGCCGGACGGCGACACGGGTGCGGTCGCGGGTGTTGACCTCACGATCGCCGACGTCATCACGGGTTACGGCGTCGCGGCTTCGATCCGCCGCCTGTACGCGCGCCGCGAGCGTTCCCTGGACGGCGTGCGCATTGTGCTCGAGGGATTCGGCAACGTCGGTGCGGCCGCAGGGCTGTACCTCGCACGCTATGGCGCACGCATCGTCTCCATCCGCGACGCACGACGCATGCTGGTGGACGACGAGGGCGTCGATGCGGCGGGACTCGAGGACCTGCTGCGTCGCCGCCAGGACAAGATGCTGCCCGCGGACGATCCGCGTGTGCACGATGCCGGACGCTCCCGCCTGGGCGACGTGACTGCCGATGTGTTCGTGTGCGCTGCGATCTCGGAATCGATCACGCCGGACACGCTCGATGAGCTCGCGCAGGGCGGCGTGAACGTCATCGCGTGCGGCTCCAATCAGCCGTTCCGCGAGGTCAAGATCGGCTCCACACGCGTGGCGCAGGATGCCGATCGCCGCTTTGCCGTCATTCCCGACATCCTCGCGAACTGCGGCATGGCGCGCACGTTCAGCTACCTGATGGAATCCAACGCGCGCCCCTCGGCCGACCCCATATTCGCCGCCGTGAACCACACGATCGAGGAGACGCTCGACGAGGTCATCGACCGGGCAGGCGGCGCTCGCACGGGCCTGCTCTCTGCCACGCTCGGCCTGGCGCTCGACCGGATCGGCGCATGAGCACCCGCCGACAGGCTGCGCGGCGCCGCGGCCGCCGGGCGTCTCAGCCCGCATGAGTGAGACAGGCCCGGTTCCGGTATTTCTCAACGTCCGCGCCGGCCGGTCCGGCGATCCCGCACAGGAATTGTACGACGCATTCGGCGACGCCATCACAGTGGTCCACGCACCCGCGTCCCAGCTCCATCGCCTGATCACCGATGCCGTTGCGGCCGGTGAACCCGTGGTCGGCGTGGCCGGGGGCGACGGCACCATGCGCACCGCCGCCGCTGCGTTGATACACACGGACACCGCACTGCTCTGCATTCCGACCGGCACACTGAACACGTTCGCGCAGCGCCAGGGCATTGCCGACATCGCAGCGGCAGCAGAGGCCCTGCGTCACCGGCGCAGCCAGCGCGTGGCGGTCGGCACCATCGAGGACGGCTACTTCCTCAACACCCTGACGTTCGGCGAATACGCGCGCATCGTGCGCCGGCGTGAGCAGTACCGCCGCTTCATCGGCAAGTGGGCCGCCGCGCTGGTCGCGACGGCCGCCACGCTCGCCACACTCCGGCAGACCGTCGTGCACCTGGATGTGGACGGCGAAACGCTGGTCCGGCGCACACCGGTGGTGTGGGTCGGCCTCGGCTGGGGCAGCTTTCCGCGCCTCACCGCATCGCAGGAGCGCCGCAGTCACCCGGACCTGGAGGTCGTGGTGGTGCGGCATGCGACAAAACTCGGAACCACCGCGACACTGATGCGACTCGCGCGCGGCGTGCTGCGCGGTGTGTCACCGGTCCGTGATCCGCAGCTCGAAGTGCTGCACACGCGTGGCATCTTCCTCGAACGTGCATCGTCTGCGCCCGCCGGCTCGGCCGATGCCATCGATGCGACCGCGGACGGCGAGCTGCTCCGCACCCGCGGTGCCGCACGCGTCGGCGTGCTCGATGCCGCACTCTGCGTGCTTCAGGGACCGGGCCGGAATGACAACCCGCGGGCCTGACGTGACCACGGATAACGTCACGCTGCTGATCGGCACGAAGCGCTGCCTGTTCATCGCCCGGAGCGATGACGGCCGCGCTCACTGGCACGTCTCGCCACCGCGCCTCGCCGGCCGCGAGGTCTATCACGCGTTCATCGATCCGCGCGATGGCACCGCATGGGCCGCAACCGATCACGCGGTGTGGGGCGCGCACGTCCACCGCAGCACGGACGCCGGCGAGACGTGGGAGACGCTCGGCACGGCGCCGCACTTCGACGACGAGCGTGGCCTGAAGGCGATATGGCACCTGGCGCCCGGGCACGCCGCACAGCCCGACACGCTGTACGCCGGCATCGAGCCGGCAGGCCTGTTCGTCACGCACGACCGCGGCGAGTCGTGGCAGCCCGTCAGCGCACTCAACGATCATCCCACCAACACAACGTGGCAGCCCGCGGGCGGCGGGCTCGCGCTCGGTGCCATACAGCACGACCCGCGCGATCCGCAGCGCATCTACTGCTCGCTGTCGGCCGGCGGCGTCTACCGCTCCGACGACGGCGGTGCCAGCTGGACGCCGTGCAACCGCGGCGTGCGTGCGGAGTTCCTGCCCGATCGCTATCCACGCACGGGACAGTGCGTGCATCAGCTGCTGCTGCATCCCGCACGGCCCGCGCGACTGTACCAGCAGAATCACTGTGGCGTGTATCGTTCGGACGATCGCGGCGAGAGCTGGACGGAGATCACGGACGGGCTGCCGAGCGAGTTCGGCTACGCACTCGCGATCGACCCCGCGGACGCCGACGTCGCATATGTGATCCCGGAGGAGTCCAGCCACATGCGTGCGACAATCGACGGGAAGCTGCGCGTATACCGGACCCGCGATGCCGGCGCGACATGGGAGCCGCTGACGAATGGACTGCCACAGGAGCACGCGTACGTGTCGATCCTGCGGGAAGGCATGTGCAATGACGATCGCGCGCCGGTCGGTCTGTATTTCGGCACGTCGAGCGGACACCTGTTCGGCTCGCGCGACGGCGGCGACTCATGGAGCCTGATCGCCGGCTATCTCCCGCGTATCCTGTCCGTGACCGCCGCGCCGCGCCGGGCCTGAGACACGGTCCGGGGCATGCGACGTGGGGAATGCCCACGGTCGGCACAAAGGGCGGCGGGGCACATTCCACGTTGCGGCGCGACGTCAGGCCTGCCCCACGGGCCCTGCAACAGGGGCGGAAGCACGTTCACGTACCTGCGTCGGCCTCCAGCGCGAGCCGGCTGCACAGCGACCCGAGGTCCGCGGCCTCCTGCAGCTCCGTGATCACGCCCCACCGCCAGGCCTGGTAGCGCGTCCTGCCGCGGACCCCCGCGCCGTCAGCCTCGTACTCATGAACCGCCACGTCCACGCGCGGCGTGCCGCTCACGATCCGCGCATCCAGCAGCTGCATCTCCAGGCGATACGCCTCGCGCAGATGCGCGCCCTCGTTCAGCACGTCCATCACGTCCAGCATCACGCCGAGCTTCTCACGGCCGGCGCGTAGCGCTGCCTCGAGCGCGGTCTCGCCATCTACCAGGCTCGCGGCCGGCAGGCCCCATACGCCGGGCAGATCCTCGTCGTCGTCGGGGCGCTGCACCAGCAGCACCCTGGCCGGATCTGCGTGGTGGCGCACCACGACGGCGACCGACCGTTTTGTCGGACGCGGCACCCCTTCTGCAAAATGGCTCATTTGAGCTGCGCCGTGACCCGAGGGGCGGCTGCAGGCCGGAGATGCGGGTCTCCCGCATGGGAGGACGAGCCATTTTGCAGAAGGGGTGCCGCGTCCGACTGGCCGTCCCAGCCGAACCTCCTCCAGTCCACACGCCCGTTCGCGCCGAACTCCACGCCCTCCCCCTCGAGCAGCGCGCGCTGAAGCTGCGGCGCGTGGAAGTCACCGCGAATCGAGATCTCGCCATTGCGATTGATGACGCGCCACCAGGGCACGTCGGCGTCGTCCGGGAGGGCACGCAGCGCCTGTCCGACGCCTCGCGCGGCGCGCGGGTGTCCGAGCAGCGCCGCGACGCCGCCGTAGCTGACCACCTGCCCGCGCGGCACACGCCGCACCATGGCATACACGCGCTCCGTGAACGTGCTCATGACGCCAAGATTAGCATGGCGGGCGTGGCGTGGCGACACGCCCCGCACTTCGACTGGCTCGCGACCCGCATCGGGCCTAGGTTTCCGGCATGAAGGAGCCGCAGGTCACGATCATGGTCCGTCTCGCGGCGGAGGTGACGATCAAGTCGCCGCGCACGCGCACCGCTTTTCTGCGCCGGCTGCGTCGCAACATGGGCGATGCCCTGCGCGCGGCCGACATCCAGTACCGGATCGAGCCGATCTGGGGCCGCATCTTCGTGCGCGTGTCCTCGCACCTGGCGCTCCCCGTGCTGGCCCGCGTCTTCGGCATCAGCTCGATCTCGTACATCGAGCGCGAGACGAGCGCCGACCTCGACACGATCGTCGCCGATGCGACCGAGCACTTCCGCGAGGCGGTCGCCGGGAAGAAGTTCGCCGTGCGGGCCAGGCGCACGGGCCGCCTCTCGTTCCGATCGCTCGACATAGAGCGACAGCTCGGCGCCGCGCTCCTGCCCTTCTCCGAGGGCGTTGACCTGTCGCGGCCGGAAGTCACCGCCTACGTCGAGGTGCGCGACGAGAAGGCGTACCTGTTCTCCGAGCGCATCCCCGGCGCCGGCGGCCTCCCGCTCGGTGTCGAAGGCAACGCCATGTCGCTGCTGTCGGGCGGCTTCGACTCCGCCGTTTCATCATGGCTGTTGCTGAAGCGCGGCGTCTCCCTCGACTACGTGTTCTGCAATCTCGGCGGCGATGCATACGAGCGCGCGGTGGTGCAGGTCGGCAAGGCGATCGCCGACGACTGGAGCTACGGCACGCGGCCGCACCTGCACGTGATCGACTTCGCGCCCGTACTCGAGGAGCTGCGCGCGAAGACGCGTCCATCGTACTGGCAGGTGGTACTCAAGCGGCTGATGTACCGCGCCGCGTGCATGGTCGCGGAGACACGCAGCGCCGACGCCATCGTGACCGGCGAAGCGGTCGGTCAGGTGTCGTCGCAGACGCTCTCGAACCTGCGCGCGATCGAAGCGGCTTCGACAATCCCCGTGCTCCGCCCCCTCGTCGGCTTCGACAAGGAAGAGATCATCGACCGCGCCAAGGCCATCGGCACCGCCGCTCTCTCCGAGCAGGTCCGGGAGTACTGCGCGATCGCGCCCGGTCACCCCGTCACCGGTACTACCATCGCACGCGTCGATGACGAGGATGTGAAGATGGATCCGGCCGTGCTCGAGCGCGTCGTCGCCGAACGTCGCATCCTCGACCTGCGCGCACTCCTCCCCGGCGACCTCGCCGCGCCCTACCTCTTCATCGAGGACGTACCCGAGGGCGCTGTCATCATCGACACGCGATCGAAGGCGCAGTACCGCACGTGGCACCTCAAAAGCGCCCGTCACATGGAGGAGTGGGAGCTGCTGCGTGACTTCAAGCGGCTCGACCGGAAGCCCACCTATGTGCTTTACTGCTCACACGGCATCCAGACTGCATACCTCGCCGAGCGCATGCAGCGGCACGGCTACGAAGCCTATTCGTTCCGGGGCGGCGTGCGCGGAGTCATGCGATACGCGCAGGAGAAGGGACTGAACCTGTCGCTGCTGCGCTAGAACTGGACGTCATGCTCGCGGCCACGGCACCGCCGCCAACCCGGCAGCAGTCAGTCCGCGCCAGGCTCAGCCGCCGATCTCCAGTACGACCTTCCCGTACGTACCGTTACCCTCCACCAGCTCGTGCGCGCGTGCGGCTTCTTCGAGCGGCAGCACGTCGTCGATCACGGGTTTCACCACTCCTGCGTCGAGCAGCGGCATGACGTCGCGCGCGAACGCGTGTGCCGCCTCGATCTTCTCCTCCAGCGAGCGCGCGCGCAGCACGGTGCCGATGATGGTCGCACGTTTCCGGAGCAGCAGGCGCATGTCGAGCTCGCTCTTCGAGCCGGCGACGAGCCCTACGACGATGATGCGGCCCAGCTCACGGATCACGCGCAGGTTGCCGGCCAGGTAGCTCCCGCCGACGAGGTCGAGGATACCGTGGACGCCGGGCTTCTCACCGGCGCCGGAGTGCTCGCTCATGCGACGCAGTACGTGATCCGCGAAGTCGCCCGCTTGCGCCTCGATCGCGACGTCCAGTCCCAGCGATTGCGCCCGCTCCAGCTTCCAGGCACTGCGCTGCGTGCCGAGCACGAATGCGTCGTGTGCCTTCGCGAGCTGGAGTGCGGCGGTGCCGACGCCGCTCCCGACGGCGTGGATCAGCAGTGACTCGCCGCGCCGCAGCTGCATCCGCGTGAACAGCGCGTCGTGCGCGGTGATGAACGCTTCCGGCACAGCCGCCGCTTCCGTGAGCGACAGCGACTCCGGAACGGGCAGCGCCTCATCCTCGTGCGTCACGATGTACTCGGAGTAGCCGCCGCCGCCGACCAGGCCCATGACGCGGTCACCATCGCTCCAGCGCGTGACTCCGGCGCCCACGCTCTCGACCGTACCGGCGTACTCCAGTCCCGGGATGTCCTGCGGCGCATCCTTCGGTACGGGATAGTTGCCCATGCGCTGGAGCAGGTCCGCACGATTGACCGCCGTCGCATGCACGCGCACCCGGACCTGCTGCGGACCGGGCTCCGGCGCGGCGACGTCGCGCAGCATCAGCACATCCGGACCGCCCGCACGCGTGATGACGACGGCACGCATGCGTGTCAGCGGAAGAGGAGGAGCGAGAGGAGTGCGGCGAGCAGGATGCCGAGGGCCATGAGGATCTGGAGCGCTGCCATGCCGCAGCCGGCGCGGGCTGCCACCATCATGCAGCCGCCGGGATCGCGCGGGGGAAGCGGCTCGCCCCCGGCGTCTACATCGTCGGACAACGCGTCAGAGCGCCTTCTTCGCGACGAAGTGGTAGATCAGCGCGAACCCGAACGCGCCCGCCGTCGCACCGATCAGACCGCCCAGGCGCAGCGGCAGCGGCGCATGGTGGATGTAGGGTGACATCCCGAGCATCCCGCCGATGAACGCGCCGAAGACGCTCAGCACGATCGTCATCAGCTGCGTCGTCTCCGGGCCGCGGTAGAAGAAGTACATCACGAACCCCCCGAGGAGTCCGAGCGCGATCCAGACGGCGAAGCCCATTGCGAATGCCACGGTCCCTGTTCCTTGCCTGGTGTTTACTGCGATCCTGCGGGCCGAAATATCGCGCGGACTTTAGCGGGCGCGGCCGTGAAAGGCAAGGAGCCGGACCCGCGGCGGACGGAGGTTCACGGGGCAGCCGAGCCGCTGAAAGCCGGGGAGCCGCGAGGTCGCCTACTGAGCCACTGCTTCCGGTTTCGCGGTGTCTTCCGGCGCGGGCTCCCCGCGGCGTGACTGCAGCGTGTGCGGAATGCGGGCGGAGAGGAGCAGTGCGAGCGCGGTGAGCCCCGCGGCGACGTGGAACGGCGTATCGAGCGCGATCTCCTGGAACAGGAACCCCGCCCACAGCGGACCGGCGACGCGGCCGAGGCCGCCGACCAGCTGGCTGCCGCCGAGGACGGACCCCTGGGAATCGGCATCGCTCGCGAACGACGTGAGCGTCGCGAGCGCCGGGAACAGCGTGCCGGCGCCGAATGCGTAGAACGGCACGACGGCCATCGCCCAGCCGAACGCGGGGACCATCGGAATCAGCACGAGGCTCAGGCCCAGTGAAACCGCCCCGACCCGGACGGTCGCGATCTCGCCGAACCGCGTCACGAGCCGGCCGAGCACGACGCCGCGAACCACCACCGTCACGCCGCCGGCGATCGCGAAGAGAAAGCCCATCTCGCGCGCGCCGATCCCGAACTCCGCCTCGAAGTACAGCGCCAGCAGCGCCGTCATCGCCGTGAACGACGTGATGCCGAGAAAGTACACGCCGAGAACGGTGGACAGCGGCGGACTCGCGAGCGTGCGTGCCCAGCCGCCGATCGTCGCCGTCTGCCCCGTCCGCTTCGCCGTGCGTTTCTCCTTCGGCCGCGACTCCGGCAGGAAGAAGATGGCCGCGATCCCGTTCAGCGCGCACAGCGTCGCTGCGACGTATCCGGGAGCCGCCAGGCTGATTTCGCTGAAGAAGCCGCCGATCGCAGGCCCCAGCATCACGCCGAGTCCGGCGGCGGCACCGATCAGGCCCATCCCGTGCGCGCGCTGCTCCGCCTTCGTCGTGTCGGCAATGTACGCGTGTGCGACGGAGATCGTCCCGCCCGCCGCGCCCGCCGCAAGCCGCGACAGCAGCAGCAGCGCCAGCGAGTTCGCCAGACCGAAGATCAGGTACGATACAGCGGATGCGAACAGCCCCGCGATGATCAGCGGTCGCCGCCCGTGCGTGTCCGACACGCGGCCCCAGATCGGCGTCGCCGCCATCTGCATCGCGGAGAACGACGCGATCAGCAGCGTGACCTCGAGCGCCGTCGCGCCCATCTCCATCGCATAGAACGGCAGCACGGGTATGACGATGCCGAAGCCGAGCATGTCGACCAGCACCGCCATGAACAGGACCGCCACCGGCGATCCCTTCAGCCGACGTCCCATCTGCGCGGCACGCTCCCGCGCAGCACCGGACGACAGCCGATCCCCGCTCCCTCGCATCGACACGCCTCCACCCTCGAGTCCGGTTCCCGCTGAAACTACCGCTGATCGAGCGAAAACCGAAGAAGTCCCGTCCAGCCATGGCTCGCCGTATCCCGCCGCGTCATCTTGGAGCACCCGCTGACGAGAGGATCGACATGGACACGCACGAATACGCGCGCCTGCGCGAACAGCCGCCGACCTGGCCGCGCCGCAACACCGGTGACCGCCCGGACGACCCGCGACGCCAGCGCGAGCGCGAGCCCTTCGAGGACAATGCGCTGCCGGAACTGTATCCGGGATCGCTGGTGATGGAGGACCTCGTCGATGCGGACGACGATGCGGCCACGCTCCGCGTGCTCGCGCGCTATACGGTCGCCCGCGTGCTGGTCATGTGCCTGTCCGGTGAGCTGACCGGAACCAGGCTGCGCATGGAGAAGCGCATCACTCTCGAACACCTGGCCCTGCTGCCGGACTACGACTGGGAGCGCCGGGCGCTCGAGCGCGTCATCGTCGCGTGTACGGACGAGCCCGCGCGCGGCATCATTGAGGTCGTTGTCAGCGCGGCCGAGGCCGCGGCCAAGTGCTCCCGGATCATGGGCGCATTCGCATTCTATCGCGCCGCCTGGGAGCTGGCAGTGGAGAACGGGTGGTGGCGGGAAGGCGCTCAGGTCGCCCGCGGCATCGCCCAGCTCGCCCGACTGGAGGAGGCGCGGTACTCGATCCGCCTCTGGCGCCGACGCGCCGCAGTGCTGGAAGCCCGCGCGATGCGGGCCACCGAAGCCCGGGCCACCGAGATCCGGGCCGCCGGTCCGCCACACTCACCCGATCCGTCACCATGAGTGGCGGTGCGTTCAACGCAGCCGAGCGCCGGGCACTCGAGGCCGCGCTCCGCGCGAAGGAGCCGCTGCGCTGTCCCCACTGCGATGTCGAGCTGAGCGCGCAGGCCGTGGACCGCAGTCCCGAAGTGTCCTACGTCCGCCACCGTGTCTGGGTGCTCTGCCCCGCCTGCCGCCGGACGGCCAGCCTGGACCAGCCGCCCGGCCGCTGACGCGACGCATCCGCTCAGAGCGGACGCGCCACCATGATCCCGTCCTGCGCATCGATCCGCTGGAGCCGGTCCGCCAGCGGCAGCTCGCTGATCTCCACCACGCTCCCGACCAGCGGCGCGTGCATCAGGTGCAGCCGCCCGTCCACCCAGAGCGCGAGCCCCGTGTGTGCGATGTCCAGGCCCTCGAGCGTGCTGGTCGCCGCAATGATGTCGCCGTTGCGGATGTTCTGCGCAATCGGCTCGATCGCATCCTGCGGGATGTAGTGTCGCTCGCGGCCGGTCAGCGTCGTCTCGATCGTGCGGATCTCATCCACGACCGCCTGATCCGACAGCTGGCGGTACGCATCGGCGTTCCGCGTCATGAAGCTGATGCCGCCGGTGTCCGGAACACCGCCGATCGATAGCGTCACGTCGTCCACAATGCCCTTCTCGTCATTGTCGGCAATCCACTCGCTGAAGTAGTGGAGCCGGCTCGCGTAACCCGACAACACACCGTCCCGGTAGCGGATACGCACGAGCTCACGCTTGAAGCTGTCATAATCGGGCGTGCCCGCGCGCAGGACGCGCGCGATCGCGAGCATGTTCTCGACGAACGTCACGCAGTCGAGCTCGCGCAGGTTCACGATCAGCCGCTCCTCGCCCTCGAGCTCGAGCGTCTGCGGGATATAGGGCGTGCCGACGAACGTCCGGCCGAGCGCGGCGATCGCCTCCCCGATCGGGAGCGTATCGACCTGGTTTGCCCGCGCCCACGCGATCGTCTCCTCGAACACGATCGAGTCCGCCGGCTGCTCGGTCACCTCGAACGCCGGCGAGACCGCGGCCGCCTCTTCGCCCGTCCTCTCGATCGATCCGGCTTCTTCCTGAGCGCCGCCACACGCGGACAGCACGACGGCACCCGCCGCAAGCAGCGCGCGCACGACACGTCGATTCGATCGAACGGTTGTTCTCATGGCCTGTCATCCTCCTGATGCATTCGATGGCGCATCTGCGTGCGCCCGTATCTGCGGCGCTGCAAGCCGCGCACCCGCACCGCCGCGGAGCGCGGCGCCATGCCGATGGCGCATTCTTACTCAGCCGTGGCCCGGCCTGCCGCGACGGAAGCTGAAGACGAGCACGGTCATCAGCGTGAGCGGCAGCACAGTGGTCAGCACGAGAGTGCGATATTCCGCCAGGCCCTCATGGTTCGCGGAATCCAGGACCAGATAGCCGGCATAGATCACGTAGTAGGCCACGAACAGCAGGCCCTCCCACCGTGTGATCGCGTGCTTCCTGAAGATGGGCACGCACAGCACGGCGACGGCGACCATCACGGGCAGGTCCAGCGTCAGCGCGGCGTTCGAGACCGGGATGCCCGTCGGCGACACCGCCCCCGAGATGCCGAGCACGGCGAGGATGTTGAAGATGTTGCTGCCGATGATGTTCCCGACGGCGATGTCGCGCTGGCCGCGCACGCCCGCAACGACGGAGGTCGCGAGCTCCGGCATCGATGTGCCGGCGGCGACGATGGTGAGCCCGATCACGAGCGGGGTGACGCCGAAGGCCTCCGCGATCTGCACCGCCGCCTGCACCAGCCACCGCGAGCCGAGCACCAGCAGCGCCAGGCCCGCCAGGATCAGCAGGATGTTGATCAGCGGACGACCTGTATCGACCGGCTCTTCCTCCGTTTCATACGGAGATCGCCGGCTAAGCACGATCTGCAGGCCGATGTAGGCAACGAGACCGCCGGCGAGCAGCATGCACTCTGCGCGGCTCAGCAGGCCGTCGAGCGAGAGCAGCAGCAGCAGCCCTGAGATACCGATCATGATCGGCACGTCCAGCCGCACGAGCTGGGCGGAAACGACCAGCGGTACGATGGCGGCCGAGAAGCCGAGGATCAGCAGCACGTTGAAGATGTTGCTGCCGACGACATTGCCCACGGCGATGTCCACTTCACCCGCCAGGCTGGCCTGCACGCTGACGGCCAGCTCGGGTGAGCTGGTGCCGAACGCCACGACGGTGAGACCGACCACGAGCGGCGAGATGCCCGTCGCGGCCGCAAGACGCGCCGCGCCCCGCACCAGCAGCTCGCCCCCCGCGACGAGTACGACGATCCCCGCAATGAACAGCAGGACCGTCATGCGTGCTGCCCGTCGGGCGGCCCGGCGTGGAGCAGGCCTGCGCTGTGCGAGGCGCCCTCGCCCGTGATCAGGATGATGCGCTCGCTCCGTTCGCGCGCCGGCGCTGCATCTCGCGCAGCAGAGCAAAACCGACCGTGCCGAACGTCAGTGGTATCACGAAATACCTCATCAGCATGCTGAACGCGGGCAGCGCGTCGTGCTGCGATGTCGCCAGCACCAGGTACAGCGTATAGAAGATGTAATAGCCGAGGAACAGCGCGCCTTCCCATCGGGCGATCCGGTAATTCAGGAAGAAGATAGGCAGACACAGCACCGCCGCCGCCACCATGACCGGAATGTCGAAGTTGATCGCGGGAGCCGCAACCAGAAGTCCGTCATTCGATACCGAGGCGGCCGCACCCACGACCACGAGGATGTTGAACAGGTTGCTGCCGACGACGTTGCCGACCGCGATATCGCGTTCGCCGCGCAGACCGGCGATGATCGATGTGGCGACTTCGGGCAGCGACGTGCCAGCGGCAATGATGGTCAGGCTGATGACCAGCTCGCTCACGCCCAGTGTACTGGCGATGCTGACGGCGCCGTTCACCAGCCACTCGGAGCCGATCACGAGGAGGATGAACCCCGCCAGAATGAGCAGCACGTGGATGTACCAGCGGCCATGGTCACTGGCCTCCGGCTGGCCGTAGGCCTGCTCGTACTCGGAGTGGATCTTGGCAGTCTCGCGCCGGCTGATGCGGATCAGCAGCCAGGTGTAGCCCACGCTGCATGCCAGCAGAATCAGTCCCTCGCCGCGGCCGATCACGCCGTCAACCGCCATCAGCAGCAGACCCAGCGACACCACGATCATGATCGGCACGTCCAGCCGCACCAGCTGCTGTGACACGATCAGGGGTACCACGAGCGCGGAGATGCCCAGGATGAACAGCACATTGAAGATGTTGCTGCCGACGACGTTGCCGACCGTGATGTCGGCCTTGCCGGCCAGGCTCGCCTGAACGCCAACCGCCAGCTCCGGTGAGCCGGTGCCGAATGCCACGACCGTGAGACCGACGACGAGCGGCGTGATGCCGACAGCCACGGCCAGGCGTGACGCGCCGCGTACCAGCAGCTCCGCGCCCGATATGAGAAGTACTATTCCGGCAACAAAAAGAACCAGCGTAAGTAGCGACATCGCAATCGTTCAGTGTCCAGACGGCCTCGTGCCCGAAACGGTCGGTGGAGGCCGGTTCAGCAACCCGCTGCAACGGGAGCGCTCAATCTGCCCGTCCGAGGCCGATTCTGCCAGCGCAGGCCTTTCGGACGCGGAACCCATTCTGCATTTTGACCGATCCGGCCATACCTGCGCCCGGCGCCAGCGGCCTCCGACACCACGTTGCCCGCATGGCGCCGCGGTGCTCGCCGCGGGTCCGGGCCATTCCGGGCGCCCTGCCGGGGACACCACCATGGCCCCCTGCGCCAAAATGCAGAATGGGTTCCGCGTCCGACCGACGACCGACAACGGAGGATACGATGACACGACGCATGCTCTGCACTGCTGCTGCCGCGATCTTCGCCCTCACCACCCTCGACCCGCAGACGATCGCCGCGCAGACACTCGACGTTCGTGAGTGGCCGGTCGAATGGGAAGGCCGCCCGCGCGACCCGGCCGTGGACGCCAGCGGCCATGTCTGGTTCGTCGGCCAGGCCGGCAACTACATCGGTGTGTTCGACCCGGCAGCGGAGACGTTCCGCCGCTACGAGCTGGAGCCGAACACGCTGCCGCACAACCTGATCGTCGGCAGTGACGGCGCCATCTGGTATGCGGGCAACCGCAACGCCCGCATCGGCCGCCTCGATCCCGCCACTGGTGACATCCGCACGTACCCGATGCCCGACGAGGCCGCGCGCGACCCGCATACGCTGCTCGAGGATGCTGGCGGCAACATCTGGTTCACGGTCCAGAACGGCGGCTTCATCGGTCGGCTCGACATGCAGTCCGGTGAGATACGGCTCGTGCGGGCGGGCGGTGAGCGGTCGCGGCCATACGGCATCGATCTCGACTCCAGAGGCCGCGCCTGGGTCAACCTGTTCGGCAAGAACACCCTGGCCGTCGTCGATCCCGCGTCGTTCACGGTCACCGAAGTCGAGACGCCGCGCGCGAGCGCGCGCACGCGACGGATCGCGATCACGTCGGACGACGCGGTCTGGTACGTCGATTATGATGGCGGCCAGCTCGGCCGGGTCGATCCGCAGTCGGGTGAGATCCGCGAGTGGCCCGTGCCCGGCGGCGAGCAGGCACGGCCGTACGCCCTGATTGCGGACGACCAGGACCGGCTCTGGTTCGCGGAGTCGAGCCGTGAGGCACCCCGGATCGTCGGCTTCGACACGAAGACGAACACGTTCATCGCGACGACGCCGGTGAGTGCCGGCATCCGTCACATGATCCATCACCCGGCCACGAACTCCGTCTGGTTCGGCACTGACGCCAACAACATCGGGCGCATCATCCTGCCGTGATGCGCCGCGCCACCCGCTTCGGACGGCCGACCCGGCCGGGCCGCGTGCTCCGCTCGAACCGGGCGCCCGCCGCCAGGCACGGCGCCCGCTTCGGCTCCGCGCTCGCCGTTGCCTGTCTGACGTGCGCGCTGCTGCTCGGCTCCGTTTCGCGCGGCGGGGCCGAGCGCGAGCGTCCTCCGCCGGCTCACACCGGTGGCTTCTCCGAACCGTTGTGTACGGAGTGCCATCTCTCTGCCGGCGTGAATGAAGGCGACGGCACGCTCACCGTCGAAGGCCTCCCCGCCCGATACGAGCCCGGTGCGACCTATGTCCTCACCATCACCCTCGCGCAGGAGTACCTGTCGGCCGCCGGGTTCCAGATGGCCGCCCGCTTCGAGACCGGTACGCACGCGGGCAGACAGGCCGGCTCGCTTGCCGCGGCGCCCGCGGACACGGCGCGCGTGGACGTGACCACGAGCGGCGGCGTGCAATACACCCACCACGTGTACGCCGGTACCGATCCGTCGGCACCGCACACCGCACGATGGCAGGTGGTGTGGACTGCGCCCGATTCCGGCGCGGTCGTATTCCACCTGACCGGCAATGCGGCGGATGATGACGACTCTCCGATGGGCGACATGATCTATGCGACGTCGTTGCACACGACTGCCGCCAGGTGAGCGATTGTTCGGAAGCTGACAATCGTTTACACTTCCGGACCGCTCCTCCAACCGGACAGGCCGTTGGCAACGTCGCAACATTCGCACGATTCCGCAGCTTGCGCTGATGAGCCCGGCATGACCGGGCCGAGCTATGCGTCCATGCGTGCGGCACTCCAGCAGATGGAGGAGCGCTACCGCCTGTTTGCCGACAATGTGCAGGACCTGATATCGCTGCACGACCAGGCGGGTGCATTCCTGTACGTCTCACCTTCCGCGACGCTGCTGCTGGGCTATGAACCGTTGGAGCTCATTGGCAGGTCCGTCTACGACTTCGTCGTTCCCGAGGATGTGAACAAGCTTCGCGCGGCGCACGAGGCGATCGCACGGCGTGATGGCCGCGCACCCGCCGTCTACCGCGTGCGTCGCCGCGACGGCGCCGTCATCTGGTGCGAGACCAGGGCGCGGGTGGCCATGGACGAGAGCACGGGCGCGCCGTGGCGCATTGTCGCGGTCACGCGCGACGTCACGGAGCGTCACGCGTTCGAGCAGCATCTGATGCAGTCGCAGAAGATGGAAGCGCTCGGCCGCCTGGCGGGCGGGATCGCGCACGACTTCAACAATGTGCTGACCGTGATCGCGGGGCACGCGGAGCTGCTGACGGGCTGCCTGGATGAAGCGACGCCCGAGCGCGACCACGCGGAGTTCATCCGCGAGGCCGCACATCGCGCAGCGACACTGACACGACAGCTGCTCTCATTCGGCCGCGGCAAGGGGCGGGATCACGAGCTGACGGATCTGAACGCCAGCGTTCTGGACGTGCAGCCGATGCTCGCGCGACTCATTGGCACGGACATCGATCTGGTGCATCAGCTCGAGCCGTGCGTGCTCGCGGTACGCTGCGATCCCGCTGCCATCGAGCAGGTGCTCGTCAATCTCGCCGTCAATGCCCGTGATGCCATGCCGGCCGGAGGAACGCTGACGTTCCGCACGGAAAACGTCACGATCACTCACGGTGACCGTCCGGGTCTGGCCGCGGGTCGCTATGTGCAGCTGGCCGTCACTGATGACGGCGTGGGCATGGACGCCGACATTGCGTCGCGCGCGTTCGAGCCGTTCTTCACCACCAAGGATCCGGACGCGGGTACCGGCCTCGGTCTCAGCACCGTCTACAGCATCATGCGCCAGGTCGGCGGCGATGTGAGCGTGAGATCGAAGCCGGGCGCAGGCACCGTATTCCGGCTCCTGTTCCCCGGTCACGATCTGCCGGTGCCGAGGCCGGCCGACGCGCCGGCCGCCACGGTCGCGAGCCTGCAGGGCCACGGCACTGTGCTCGTCGCGGAAGATGACCCCGGCGTGCGCGCGCTCGTCGTCGCTACGCTGCAGCGATACGGGTACAGCGTGATGGCTGCGGTGGACGGGCTGCAGGCGCTCGAGCTGTTCCGCACCTACGGCCACGTCATTGACCTCATCGTGACGGACGTCAACATGCCGGAATTGCGCGGACCGGAGTTCGTCGCCGCTCTCGCCGGCGAGGGCGCTGCGCTTCCTGTGCTGTACATTTCCGGGTTCACCGCCGAGACGCTGCGGCTTCGTGATGCGGCACCCCGCCACGCATTCCTCGCCAAGCCGTTCGCTCCCGCAGACCTCGCCCGCGCCGTCCTCCGGCTGCGTTCGTAGGCCGCGCGCGACTGACGCTGCCGCGCCGTCAGTCGGATACGGGCTCGGACGCTGTAGCCACCGGCAGTGTCAGTGTAAACGTGCTGCCCGCGCCGACCCGGCTTGCCACCGTGAGGTCGCCGCGCATCCCGCGGGCGAGTCCGCGGGAGATGGACAGCCCGAGTCCGGTGCCCTGCCGTTCGCGCGTCAGGTCCGCGTCGGCCTGCACGAACGCGTCGAAGATCCGCTCATGCTCCGAGCTGTCGATGCCGATGCCGGTGTCACGCACGCAGATGTTCACACGATCGCCCGTCCGTTCCCAGGACACATCGACGCGACCGCCTCTTTCCGTGAACTTGATGGCGTTCGACATCAGGTTGAGCAGGATCTGCCTGATCTTCTCCTCGTCACCGGCCACCCACACATCAGGACCCCCGCGGCACTCCAGCTGCAGACCGGCTGGCCCGGCCGATGGCAGCAGCATCGACATCGCGTCCGCCACAGTCTCCGATACGCGCGTGGGCTCCATGCGGAACTCCAGGCGGCCCGCCTCAAGCTTCGCGAAGTTCAGCACATCGTTGATCAGCGTCAGCAGATGGTGCTGCGCCCGCTGAATCCGCCCGAGATATTCCTGCTGGGCGGACGTGACCGGGTCGGGGATGCCGAGCTGCATGAGATCGACGTAACCGCTGATCGCGTTGAGAGGTGTGCGCAGCTCGTGGCTCATGTTGGCGAGAAAGGCGCTTTTCGCGTGACTGGCCTCCTCCGCGATGTGCCGCTGGTGCGAGAGCCGTCGTGCCAGCCAGAACAGCCAGCCGCTGAACAGCAGACCGGCGAGCGTGCCGAGCGGAACGAGAAAGCGGCCGGAGCCGCGTTCGAACATGGGCTGCGACTCGTAGATCACGGTCCAGGTGCGGCCGCCGATCTCCAGCCTGGAAACGCCGGTGTGTGCAGGCGTATGACCGGGAGCGCGCAGCGAGCTGTGCAGCACGGCCGCAGGGTCGGGCGTCGCGGCGTCATGGACGGTAAAGCTCACGCGCGGGAACTGCTCCGATCCGAAGATGCCGTCGAACAGATCGTCGGCGCGGAACGGCGCGTAAATGAAGCCTGCGAGCTCGGCACGTCGGTCCTCCACAGTCACGGGGATCGAACCTTTGCCGTAGACCGGCAGGTAGATCAGGAATCCGGGCTGCGGATCGCCGAAGATCTCCTGCACGAGGCGCACTCGCCCCGACAGTGCGGCCTCACCGAGGTCGCGGGCCCTGCGCATTGCCAGCCGACGCTCGGTCTCCTCGTACATGTCGAAACCCAGCGCTGCCTGATTGCGTGCGTCGCGCGGCTCCAGGTAGCGGATCGCGTGGCGCTCATCACGCTCACCGGGCAGGCCGTACGCCTCTCGTGTGCTGTACCCTATCCCCTGGATGCCCGGGAAGCTGTTGTGGATGTCGAGGCGCTCCACATATCTGCGGAACTCATCTTCCGTGACCGTATCCGATGCGGCAAAGAGGGCGACGGCGCCGCGGAGGGACGCGATGTATACGTTGATGCGGCCTTCAATGCGATCGTCTGCCGCCTGCATGGCGTTGCGGAAACGGCCCTCGTCGCGCTCGCGCGCGCTGCGCGACACCACAGCCGCCGCAGTGAGTGTGACCGCAACCGACGCCACGAGTACGAGCCACGGCGTGCCGTGCACCCGGATGCGCGCACGCCCACGCACAGGAACCGCCGCCACCCGCTTATCCCCCTGGTTCACGCCGTGGTCGTGATGCGCCCGCGGCTAATCGGCCGCGAGACGACGCGCCACCGTAATATGATATACCGGCTGCTGCCGCTCGAGCGTGACCATCACGTCACCTGCCTGCTGCAGGTCGAGCAGCACGGCGCCGAGTATCGCCTGCAGCTCGCGTGATTTGCGCGCCGCCGCGGCTTCCAGGCTCGCGCTGGCGAACCACTTCAGCCTCGCATCGAGCCAGGGCACGTCCGAAATATCGATCCCCAGCTGCGGCTCCCGCGGCGCCGCAAAGCTGCTGTAGGCAATGTCCAGCGTGGTCCCGAACTCGTGCGTGCTCGTCCCCGCCGCCGCGTTCGGGTTCGTCTGCCGCAGCGCCGACTGCGAGTCTCCCGTGCGCAGCACGGACGTGACCTCGATGCGGTAGCGCGGCATTCCCATTTCCGTGATGCGCTGCTGGAACCGCTCCGCAATGCGCGTCAGCAGTGCATGCGCATCCGGCGTGATCAGCGCGGCCGAATGGTCGAGCTCCCGCACCGCCCACAGGTCGGTGCTGTCCTCCAGCTCGATCAGCCTGCCGGCCTGGCGCAGCGCCGCCAGCTCAACGCTGTCAGCCGGCCGCGCACCGAGGGAGCGCGCCCGTGCAAGCTGCGCATCGTTGCCGAACCGCCGCAGCGCCGCCTCCTGCCCCGGCGTGAGCAGCGGAACCGGCTGAAGGATGTCGTTGATGGAATCGCTCAGCTGAGCGAGGCGTGCGATCGCGCCATCGAGTGCCTCCTCCACGTCGGAACGCAGCTCGTCGGCCCCGGCGCCACCAGTGACCTCCATCGTATCGCCGGCGGGCTCACCGGCACACGCAGCCGTCATCAGCACGAGAACAGCGGATAGAATGCGACGCAAATCACTCCTCCGGCGGGGGCGGCTTTCAGTCCGGTGAAGCGTTCCTGCGAATACTGCGCCGCCCCGCCAGGACCTCACCACCTCTTCCGCGCCCCCGGCCCTGCCCCTGCCTCCGCGAAGCGAACCCTCCCCGAAAGGAACGGCGGGCAGGGGAGCCTGGCTGACCCTGCCCGCGCCCCTACACGTGTGCGTGCGCCTTCCACATGCCCGTACACGTGCCCACGCCCATGACAACCTGACACCGCCGTTCAACCGTTGAGTGAACGCCCCGGATCTACCCCAGCTGCGCATCCAGCGTAATCGGAACACTCAGCGCCCGCGACACCGGGCACCCCTCCTTCGCCTTGTTGGCCAGCTCCATGAACTGATCCTTCGACACGCCCGGCACCGTCCCCTTAACGGTCAGGTGGCTGCCCGTGATGCTCCAGCCCGTGTCGCCCTTCTGCATATCCAGCACGGCCTCGGTGCTCAGCTCGTCCGGCGCGTGACCGGCCCCGCTCAGCTGGTACGCGAGCGCCATCGTGAAGCAGCTCGCGTGGGCCGCGGCGATCAGTTCGTCCGGGTTCGTGCCCGCACGTCCGCTCTCATCCTCGAACCGCGTCAGCGTCGAGTACGGCTGGTCCTTCAGCGCGCCGCTCCCGCTCGTGATCGTGCCCTTCCCGTCCTTGCCTGCACCGCGCCATACCGCCTGCGCCTTCCTCTTCATTTCCGCCCCCTCTTCCCTGTGATATCAGCGACCATTGCCCAGTACGTCCTTCCGCTCCAGCCACGTCGTACCGTCGGTGATCCAGCGCGCGGGCGGCTCACCCTTCAGCCAGTACCCGAACCACTGCAGGATCCGCCGATGATAGTCGATCTGGTTCTCCCGCTTCCGCAACCCGTGATCCTCGCCTGGATAGACGAGGAGCACGAAGTCCTCACGGCCGGCGCGACGCGCGAAGTTGTAGAACTCCACACCCTGATGCCAGTCCACGGTGCCATCGGCATCGCCGAACATCATGAGCATGGGCGTATTCAGCTCATGCACCATGTGCGCCGGCGAGTTGCGCAGGTAGGCATCCATGTCCTCCCAGTACGGCACGCCCATGCGCGCCTGCCCCGTCTCCCAGTGCGACATCTCGGCGATTCCGGGCGTCCAGTGGATCGCACCGGCGAAGCTGAGGAAGTTCGTGATCGGCGCGCCCGCGACCGACGCGGCGAAGATATCGGTGCGTGTGGGCAGGTACGTGGCCTGGTAGCCGCCCCACGAATGGCCGACGAGCCCGATCCGGGCGGGATCGACGACACCGCGCGCCACGATCGTCTGCACCGCCGGCTCGACGGCCTCGAGCGCCGACACGCCCGGGTCACGGCCGCGATAGATGATGTCGGGCATCAGGACGAAATAGCCGTTGGCCGTGAATACATTGAAGTTGTAGTAGCTGCGCTCCGACGGCACGACGTAGTTGTGCAGGTTCTGCGACAGCCGCTCGTATGTGTAGACGATCATCGGATACTTCTTCGACGGGTCGTAGCCGGCGGGATACAGCAGCACGGCCTGCAGCTCGAGGCCCGCCGCGCTCGTGAAGTCCACCAGCTCGGAGCGGCCCCACGCGTAGTCGCGCTGAAACGGATTCAGCGCGCTGATTTGCCGCGCGTCGCGCAGCGCACCGGTGCCGACGAACCAGTCCGGCGCATCATCGAAGCGCTCGCGCGTGAACGCGAAGACATCTGCGCTGTCGGCACGTATGAGCCGCGCGAGCCGCGCGTCCTCCAGAACCAGTCGCTCGACGCGACCGTCCGGATGCATGCGCGCCCACCCGCTCTGCTTCGTGCGCTCACCGAAGAGTGACAGATGGACGGGGCGCCGCGTATCGATGCCGTCCTCGTCCGGCTCCACGTCCGCGATGCGATGGATCACGCGTTCGGCCGTGCCATCCGTCAGTCGTCGGCCGCCCGAGCCGTCCGGCTCCAGGCGCCATACGTCATAACGATCGTAAACCAGCAGCGCCTCATCGTCGCGCAGCCAGCCGGCCGCGCCGTGCGGCGGCAGGTCCTCGACCGGATAGTCGTACTGATCATTGCTGAACGCCGCGTCGATCCCGCCCGTGAGGTTCGTCCGCGCACGGGTCCGCACGTCGTATGTCCACCAGGCGTCATCCTCGAACCACCACAGGTACCGGCCGGTCTCGCTCGCGCCGCGGTAGAACGGCACGTTCTCCAGCACGCGCGTGCGCTCACCGCTCGCCACGTCGATCAGCCAGACGTCGGTGCCCGGCCGGCCGAACATCGCGCCGAATGCGTTGCGCGACTCGTCGGTCTCCGTCGCGAAGCCCGTCCCCTCCAGCAGCGTCGCGGTCTCCTGGAGGTCCGACCCCAGCTGCACGAGCCGGTCGGCTCCGAAGTGCCACGCCGCGAGCAATGTCCGCCGCAGATCCTGCTGCTCCTGCGCCTTCTGCTCCGGCATGATGCGCACGTCGCGCGCGTGCCATACCTGTACATCCGACGGCTTGCCATCCTGCGCAGGCCCCGCGTCCCCTGTCTGCTGAGAGTCCGCGGCCGCGGGGCGCAGGGTCCTTTCGCGCGCTGAGGCCGCCGTCGAGACGGGCCGGAGCGGCCGCAGCCCGACCGTGACGATGGCACCATCCGGCGACCACTGCGGCGCGCGCGTGTCGGATACCCTCATGTCCGCCGGGAATCCCGCCGTACGCAGCGGCCGCAGCTCGTGGCGCACTGCTGCTGCGGTGTTCACGCCCGTCCACGCAATGACAATGTGCGCGGTGTCACGGTACGCGGAGTCGGGCAGCGACCGCAGTACCGCGATGTCCGGCGCATCGTCGCGCCACGTCAGGCCGCTGTACCTGTCTGTGGACGAATCGAGCACGCGCAGTGTGCCCGTCACGGCGTCATACAGCTGCACCGCGTTGCCCGCCCCGGTCTCCGTGTCCAGCGTGACCGCGAGCAGCGCTCCGTCGGACGCCCACTCGAACGACGATACGTTGCCGAAATTCACGTTCGTCCCGCGTGCCAGGTCGCGGACGATCAGGTCGCCGCCACGCCGCTCCTCCGGTGCGTAGCCGCGCACGGCCAGCCAGGCGCCGTCCGGGCTGAACGTGAACGATGCGGCCTCACCGAGAGTCGTGGTGGTGCCGCGCGCGAGATCGAGCAGCGCGGCCTTGTTGCGGATCGGTGACTTCGCCTCGGTCAGACGCTCGCGCTCCGACAGCGCCACCCCGATCGAATACGCGAGCCACCGCGAGTCGCCGGAGAACGCGGCGGAGCCGCCGAACGGAATGATCACGGTGCTGTCGCGCGCGACGCTCCGCACGCGCAGCTCGTTCTGCTCGTTCACGCGATTCACCACATGCGCCAGCCACGCGCCGTCCGGCGACAGCACGGCCGTCCCCGGCGACTCGAACTGCCCGTAGTCGTTCGGCCCGACCGGCGTCCGCTGCTGTGCCGCCGCCGGCTGTGCAGCCAGCAGCAGCGCCGTCACGACGAACGCATCGCGCATCCGCGTCCGCTTCGCCATCGACGTGATCACTGCGGTCCCTGCCCCTGGATGCCGGCGATCACACGCTGCACCACGCCGTCCACGGCGCGCATCGACGAGATCCATCGCATCACGATCACCAGATCGTTCACCGGGTCCACATAGATGACGTTGGTGCCGGCGCCCAGGTGATAGAACGCCTGCTCGGGCGCGCTCGGCAGCGGCTGCCGGCCGGTGTTCAGGAAATAGTTCATGAAGCCGTACGTCGGCTGCGCGGGCGTCGGCGTCGTGGCCATCGTGATCCAGCGATCGGACAGGATCTGCCGGTCGCCCCAGCGGCCGCGCCGGAGCGTGAGCAGACCGAAGCGCGCCATGTCACGCGCACTGATGAACATGCCGCCGCCCCAGTGCGCGCCGCCGCTGACGGACTGCACGAGCTCGCCATCGAGCACGACCCAGGAGCTGTCATAGCCGTACCAGCGCCACGTCTGCGAAGCGCCGATCGGGTCCATCACGTGCTCCTTCAGCACGTGCGGCAGCGGCCGCCGCCACACGTTCAGCGCGGCGAGCGCGAGCGCGTTGACGCGCACGTCATTGTACGTGTAGACCGTGCCCGGCTCATGGCGCGCTCGCGCCTTCCACTCCTCGATGTCGCCGCGCGGCCGGTCCGCCCAGTCGGGCTTGCCCCAGAGCGTGCCCTCCCAGTCGCTCGTCTGGCGCAGCAGGTGGTCCCACGTGACGTCGCGATTCTGGTCCGTCGCAAACAGGTCGAGCACCTCCTGCGCCGGATACGTGACGATCGGGGCCATGTAGCCGCGCACGGGATCGTCCACGTCCGCGATGAGTCCCCGGTCGAAGGCCAGGCCGACGGTGGTGGAGAGAAAGCTCTTGGTCACGCTGAACGTGACGTCCACGCGCTCCGGATCGCCCCACTCGGCGACGATGTAGCCGCCGCGCACGATGATGCCGGCCGGGTCTCCGCGATCCCTGAATGGCCCGACCGCCTCGCCGTGCGGCTCACGGCCGAACGTGCGCTCGTGATTCGCGAGCAGGTCGCGATCGCCGCTCGACTCGTTCTCCAGCGCGAACGCTACCGCGGCGGTCACCGCGGCGCTGTCCAGGCCGACCTGCTCCGGAGCGCGCCGTTCCCACGTGTCCGCGGACGGGACGTACTGCGCGTGGAGCGGTGTGAGGCTGCCGGCCAGCGTGAGCAGAGCGGCGGCGATGAGCCGGATGCCGGCGCGGCGGGGTGCGGCCATCGAGTGCATGGCTGTTCCTGGGTTTTGGGGAGACGATGGGGCCAAGATGCCGTCACACGCGGCGGCATCGCAACCTGCCGCCAACGCACGGGTGCGCCCGCGTGTATTAACTGATACGATGGCTGCAGGTGTGGCTGTCAGGAGTCACGAACCGGAGGAATCACGATGCTACGAGGAATACTCCCCGCGCTCGCGCTGGCGGGAATGACCGCATTGACGGTGCCGGCGTCCGGCAGCGCACAGGTGCCGCAGCAGGAGCGCGGCCGCATGGGCAATCAGGCGGGCATGGGCCAGCCCGGCGAGGCGCCCGCAGCGCGGATCCTGGAGCTGCGCGAGGAGCTCGGCCTGACGAACGCGCAGGTGGAGCAGATCCGCGGCATTCAGGCGCGTCTCGAGCAGCAGAATGCTCCGCTGCTCGCGCAGATGACCACTGCCCGCGAGAAGATGCGGACGGAGCGGCAGCAGATGACGGCGGAGCAGCGGCAGGCGATGCGTGAGCGCATGCAGGCCGAGCGTCAGCAGATGACACCGGAACAGCGCGCGCAGATGCGCCAGCGTCCGGGCGCCGGCATGCCCGAGGAGCTGCAGCCCGTGATGGAGCAGCTGCGCACGAACAACCAGTCGGCGATGGACCAGGTCCGCGCCATACTGTCCGCGGAGCAGCAGGAGAAGCTGCGTGCGGCGCGACCGGGTGCCGGTCAGCGTCAGCCGGGCATGCGCCAGGGCCCCGGCGGTCAGCAGCAGCCGGGCATGCGTCAGGGTCCAGGCGGCGGCCAGCACCAGCCGGGCATGCGGCAGGGCGGCGGCGCCGGCCAGCGTCAGCCGGGCATGCGGCAGGGCGGCGCGGCCGGCCAGCGTCAGCCGGGCATGCGGCAACCCCCGCGCGATGGCCACGGCCGCGTGCCGGGCTCTGCCGCCGGCACACGCTGAGTGAATCGCCGGCTGCATGGCGCTGCCGCTCCGCACGGACGCGGATGACGAGGATGCTGCGCTCAACGATGCGCAGGAGGCGTTGCAGGACGCGCAGCTGGTCGCGCGCGTCCTGCGCGGCGACACGGAGGCGTACGGCGCCCTCGTGTCCCGGCACATGCGACGCGCGTTCGCGATCGCGTACAGGATCCTGGAGCAGCGCGAGGACGCGGAGGACGTGGTGCAGGACGCGTTCGTGCGCGCGCTCGAGCGAATCGATCAGCTCGATCGCAGCCGCCCGTTCCGACCCTGGTTCCTCCGGATCGTCGTGAACCAGGCATTGAATTCCAGGCGCGCACGCGGCATCCGCGCGACGGGGCCGCTGCCCGACGCCGCGGCCGCGAACAGCCCGCTGCCTGATCGCGACGCGGAGAACTCCGACCTGCGCACGCGCCTCGGCGCCGCGCTGGGCATGCTGCCGGAGAAGCAGCGGACGATCGTACAGCTCGCGGACCTGGAAGGACTGAGCAGCGTGGAGATCGGACGCATCATGGACATTGCGGATGGCACCGTACGGTGGCACCTGCACGAGGCCCGCAGGGCGCTGCGCCAGGCGCTCGCGCCAATGAGGGAGGACGTATGAGCGAACACACACACGACGAGTCGCTGCGCGAGCTGCTGCGCGCCAATGCGCCCGCGCCGCCGTTCGACGACGTGGACTGGGCCGCGCTGCACGCGCGTACGACCGCGCGCGCGAGGCCGCTGCTGCGCCGCAGGACCATAACGTGGTGGCAGGTCCTGGGCGCCCGGTCCCCGCACGTCCGCAACGCGGTCGCGGCGGCCGCCATCGTCGTCCTGCTGTTGACGGGTGTGCTCATGCCAGAGCGGCCGGCGCCGGCCACGACCCAGGCCGGCTACCACACGATCGAGGAGGAGCTCGCGCTCAGCATTCCCTACTCGTCCGTGCCGCTGCTCGCGAGTGATGCCGACAACGGCGCCGTCATCGATGCACTCCTCCTGTACGACCGGGAGGAATGGTGAAGCCGGCACTCGGACCGCGCGCCCAGGCCGTGCTGATCCTCGCATTCGTCGCGACGATCGGTGCGTTCATCGGCATTCTCGGCGACAGGTATGTCGCCCGGCAGCGCGCGGAAGCGGCCCCGGCCGAGGTCGGACGTGGCGTCATGCCGCGCGGCGGCATGGTGCCGGGCATGCGCTACGGCGAGGGCCTGGCCACGCGCCTCGACCTGTCCGCCGAGCAGCGCGCGCAGATCGACAGCATCCTGGCGCAGGACCGCCTGCGTGCACGCGAGCTGACACGCCAGTTCCAGCCGCAGTTCCGCTCCCTCGCTGAAGAGACGCGCGCACGCGTCGAGGCCGTGCTCACTCCGGAACAGCGGGAGGAGCTCCGCGCCATGCGGCAGCAGCGGATGCGGCGCGGCGACATGCGACCCGGCGACACGCGACCGAACCGCCCTTGACGAACCATGCCGCACAGGCGGACCTTGTGCGGCATGCCCGTTGACCCCGCCGACATTGCGATCTGTCTCGACGACGAGACTCCATACGACGAGGCCGGCAGTGCGCCGATGACTGCACCCATCGTGCAGACATCCCTGTTCGCGTTTCCCGACCTGCAATCGCTCATTGACGGCCTGGGCGCGGAGCACGCGAATCACGTCTACTCGCGCGGGCAGAACCCGACGGTCGAAGTGCTCGAACGCAAGCTCGCGCTGCTCGAGCGCGGCGATGCCTGCAAGTGCTTCGCGTCCGGGATGGCCGCCATCAGCGCCGTGCTGCTCGGTCTGCTGCGCGCGGGCGATCACGTGCTCTTCGTCAATCACACGTATGGCCCGACCATCCAGCTGGCGGAGCACCTGCGCCGCTTCGGCATCGAGCACGATCTCCTCCTCGACACGCGCCCGGAGAGCGTGCGTGACGCGCTGCGCGCCAACACGCGGATCGTGTGGCTGGAGAGCCCGGGCACCATGCTGTGCCGCACGCTCGACATCGAGGCCGTTGCCGGCATCGCGCGTGCGCACGGCGCGCTCACCTGCATCGACAACAGCTGGGCGACGCCGCTGTTCCAGAAGCCGATCACGCTCGGCGTGGACATCGTCGTGCACTCCGCATCGAAGTACATCGGCGGCCACAGCGACGTGATGGCGGGCGCCGTGATCACCAGCGCGGAGCTGATGCAGCAGATCTTCGAGCGCGCGTACATGCTGAACGGCGGCATACTCGCGCCGTTCGATGCCTGGCTCCTGCTGCGCGGGCTCCGCACGCTGCCCGCGCGCATGCGACAGCATCACGAGGATGGCCTGCGTGTCGCGCAGTTCCTGCGCGCGCACGATGCGGTGCGCCGCGTCTTTCACCCGGAGTTCCCCGCGACCGCGGCCGATCACCGCACATCACTGACCGGCTGTTCGGGCCTCTTCAGCTTCGAGCTGGACACGGAGGAGTACGACGAGGTGCGGCGCGTCATCGACGCGGTCCGCGTGTTCCGCATCGGTGTGAGCTGGGGCGGCATCGAGAGCCTGATCATCACGCCCAACCGCGGCACGAACGCGGCGCAGCTGGACGCGCAGCGCATTCCGCGCGGCCTGATCCGCGTGTCGATCGGGCTGGAGGGGGCTGACGTGCTGACCGCGGACCTGGACCAGGCGCTCACCGCGTGAGCAGCGGACCCCGGCCGCTGAGCGTGGCCGAAGCACTCCTGCCGCTCCTCACGCTCGTCGGGCTGCTCGTTGCCGGTGCGCTCACCATCGGCCTCACCGGTGAAATGCTCGTCGCCGCGCTGCTCGCTGCGGCGGCCTCGGCCGGCCTCGTCGCCGCACGCCACGGCGTCACGTGGGATGCCATCCAGCGCTCGACCGGCGACAAGATCGCATCCGTCCTGCCCGCGATCCTCATCCTGCTGTCGATCGGCATGCTGATCGCCACGTGGGTCCTCTCCGGCACGATCCCGTGGCTCGTGTACTGGGGCGTGCGCCTCGTGCGGCCCGAGTTGCTCATCGTGACCGCGTTTCTCGCGACTGCGGTAATGTCGCTCTGCACCGGCACGTCGTGGGGATCGGCCGGAACGATCGGCGTGGCGCTCATGGGCATGGCGGGCGCGCTCGGCGCACCGCTCGCCGCAACGGCGGGCGCGGTCGTCTCCGGCGCATACTTCGGCGACAAGCTGTCTCCGCTCTCCGACTCCACGAACATCTGCGCGATCGGTGCGGATGCTCCGCTCTACGCGCACATCCGGCACATGCTCTACACGGCCGTGCCATCGTTCGTCATCGCGCTGATCGTCTATGCCGCAGCGGCGCGTCTTGCACCGATCTCCGGCGACGGCCTGCCCGACAGCGCGCGTGTTCTCCTCGCCGATCTCGATACCGTGTTCAACCTGCACTGGATCGTGCTGCTGCCGCCGGCCGTCGTGATCTGGAGCATCATGCGGAGCACACCGGCCGCGCTCGCGATCACGCTGTCATCGCTCGTCGCCGCGGCCATCGGCATCTTCGTGCAGGGATTCGGTGTGCAGGACGCCGTCAGCGCGGCGGTGGCGGGCTTCCGTGTCGAGATGGTGGGCGCGACGGGTGCGGAGCCGGCGACGCTCGGGCCCGCGTTCACGACGCTCGTGCAGCGCGGCGGGCTCTACAGCATGGCGACGACACTGATCGTCGTCATCTCCGCGTTCCTGCTCGCCGGCGCCATGGACGCCGCCGGTGCACTCGACCTGCTGATCCGCCGCATGCTCGACGCGGTGCGCTCCGTGTTCGGTCTCATCGCCGCAACCATGGCGGCGGGAGCGACGATGATCGGACTCACGAGCCACGGCGGTGTCACGGCGCTCGTCATTGGCGGGCTGTTCCAGCAGGCGTATCGCGAGCGCGGCCTCGATACCGTCAACCTGTCACGCTCCCTCGAGGACTCCGTGACGATCACCGAGCCGCTCATGCCGTGGACCGTCTCCGCCGTGTTCATGGCGACGACCCTCGGCGTCCCCACCGTCCAGTACGCGCCGTGGGCCGTGTTCTGCTACGGCGGCCCCGTCTTCTCCCTGCTCATCGCCGGTCTGTATCGCTACACGGGGTTCGGCATACGTACGAGCAGTCCGGCTGTACGGCACGAATCGGCCCCGGCATCGAGCTGACGCCGGGGCCGTCCATCCCCGTATTACACGAGCCGGTCACGCGACCATCGCCGCGCCCTTCCGCAGGTTCATGAGCGCCGCCTCGCGCACGCCGCGCCAGCGCTCATCCTGTGCGATCGACCGCTGTCGCCCCGTGTTCCGCTCGGAGTAGATCTCCCCGAACAACCGGTTCGCGGCGCGATCATCGCCCAGATACAGCAGGTACTCCCCCAGCATGATGCGCACGTCGTGCAGATCCACCACGTCCGCCATCTGTCGGACGTGCCGCTGCGCGAGCGTTTCGCGGCCGCACGCCTCCGCAGCCGTGATGTAGTCGCCGACACGGCTCGACAGCTCGCCCGTGAAGCCGGCCCCGATCGCCAGCCACGCCAGCGTGCACCGCGCACGCACCACGTGCGGCACCGTGCGGATGATCTTGTTGCAGAGACCCATGGCAGCCTCGAAGCGGTCCGCCTCGACCAGCGAATCGACCGCCTGGCCGTACAGCTCCAGCGCACCCGCCGCGTCACCCGCGCGCATCAGCAGATCTCCCGCCTGGTTCAGCGGCGCTGCCGCTTCGCCCGGAATCATGCACTGCAGCGCTTCCACCTGGAGCCCTTCGACACGGCGATCGATATCGACCGACGGACGACGTCGTTGAAACACCATTCTCGTTCTCCTGCCGTCATCAGCGATGAGGTCCTGCGTGGACAACCGATTGTGCGGGGTGCTCCCGGCACGGGTAACTGCAAGATGCGAGGAACCGTGGCGGATTGCGAAGCCGACCGGCTAAGTGCTTGCGGGATAAGCGTGCCGCCCGAAAACACATGATTCCGGCGCGCCGGGACACGCGCCGGGGCACGCACTCATTGCATGGCGAATGGAAAACATGTCTGCCCTCGAGGGCCCCGCAGACGGTCGAAGCGGGCCTCCGGCCCGGCCGCCCGCCCATCACATCATCGCTGCGCGGGGCCGGTCTCAGAAGATGGCGTTCGCGATGAAGGCGCCGGTGTAGGCGAGGAACAGCATGTAGGTGAACTGGAGGGCGGGCCATTTCCAGCCGCCGGTCTCGCGACGCATGACGGCGATGGTGGACGTGCACTGGAGCGCGAACGCGAAGAACACCAGCAGCGCGATGGCACCGCCGAACGTGAGTGCGCCCTGCAGTGTGTCCTGCAGCTCCATGGACGCTTCATCGGCGCCCTCGATGCCGTAGATCGTGCCGAGCGTGCCGATGATGACTTCGCGCGCGGCGAGTGAGGAGACGAGGCCGACACCGATGCGCCAGTCGAAGCCGAGCGGCGCGATCGCCGGCTCGATCACGTGACCGATGGCGGAGAGTGCGCTCTGCTCGACGGGCGGCGCGTCGCCGCCGATGCGCGGGAACTGGGTCAGCGCCCAGAGCAGGACGGAGACCGTGAAGATGATGCGACCGACACGACGCAGGAAGATCTTGCCGCGGTCATAGAGACGCAGCGCGACGGAGCGGAGTGTCGGTATGCGATACGGCGGCAGCTCCATGAGGAACGGCGCGCCCTTGCCGCGCAGCAGTGTGCCCTTGAGCAGGAAGGCCGTGCCGATCGCGGCGATCGCACCGAGCGCATAGAGCCCGAGCAGAGTCGCGGCGCGCGTGCCGAAGAACGGACCGAGCAGTGCGCGCTCGGGAATGAATGCCGCAATGAGCAGCGCGTATACGGGGAGTCGCGCGGAGCACGTCATGAACGGCACGACGAAGATCGTCGCGAGGCGATCGCGCTCATCCTCGATCGTGCGTGCGGCCAGTATCGCCGGCACTGCGCACGCGTAGCCGGACAGCAGCGGCAGGAATGCGCGACCCTGGAGGCCCACACGGTACATCATGCGGTCGGCAATGAACGCCGCGCGCGCCATGTAGCCCGAGTCCTCGAGCAGCCCGAGGAACAGGAACAGGATGAGGATCTGCGGCAGGAACACGATGACCGAACCGACACCGGCCCAGACACCGTCGATCAGCAGCGAGCGATACCACGTGTCGGCCATCCGGCCGCGGATCCACTCGCCGGATCCCGTCACGATGTACTCGATCCCGTCCATGAGCGGCGTCGCCCACGTGAAGATCGCCTGGAACACCAGTGCGCCGATCAGCAGGAACACGACCGGACCGAACCACTTGTGCAGGAAGACCGAGTCCAGCTGCTCGGTCATCCGCGATGGCAGCGGCGGCCGGAAGCGGGCCTGCTGCCCGATCACCTTCATCCGCCCGCGCCGCGTCACGAACACGTCCACCACCGGAAGCTCCACACGCCTCGGTGCTGCCGGCTTCGGCGGGAACTTCCGCTCCGGCCGCTTCGCGCGCTCCTGCGTGACACCCGCCGCTACGCGCGAAAGGAACTGCTGCACGGCCTCGACGCCCACGCCCGCGCGCGCGTTCGCGCGTACCACTTCCACACCCAGCTGAGTCGCGAGCTCCGCCTCGTCCACACTGCCGCCGCGCTGCGCCAGCTCGTCCGCCATGTTCAGCACGAGCAGCGTCGGCATGTTCAGCGCGAGCACCGGGTCCACCAGCATCAGCTGCGACTCCAGACGCGTCGAATCGACGATCAGCACCAGCGCATCCGGCACCGGCAGACCCTCGATGCGACCCTCCAGCACGTCGCGCGTCACCTGCTCGTCGAGCGTGCGCGCCGAGAAGCCGTTCACGCCCGGCAGATCGACGAGCGTTACTTCCGTGTTGTCAGGGAGTCGCGCGCGGCCGAAATGCTTCTCGACCGTCACGCCCGGATAGTTCGCGACCTTCTGGCGAAGGCCCGTCAGCTGATTGAAGAGAGTCGACTTGCCCGCGTTCGGCGGCCCCACCAGCGCCACCAGCGGGCCATTCTCACGCTCCGACCCACCGTGGCCGCGATCCGCCTTCGCCGCACCTGCGCCCGAAGGCTTCGTCTGTGTCGACAACTCGCCCTGCGGTCAGTTCGTCGCCGGCTCCGCGCGCCGGACACACAAACAGCCCGCCGTCTCCCGCCGCAGCGCGATCAGCGACCCGTCCACCATCAGCACCGCGTCGCCGAACAGCGACCGCCGCACCGGACACACCTGGCAGCCCGGCATGATGCCCAGCTCCAGCAGCGGCTCCAGCTCATCCGCCGGCAGGTCGATCCGCACCAGCTCCACCATCTCGCGCAGCGGTATCTCCGCCAGACGCACGTCTGCGGCGGCGCCCGCCTGCGCGAGTGCAGCCTCTATCTTTCTGCGCCGCCGTGCGGCCCGAACTCGAGCGATCAAGGCAGTCCCGTGTTCGTGTGGTTGAAAATCATTCTCAGCTACGTTAACCGCGCAGGAGCGGGACCGCAAGACGGGATAGCCCTACGGCGGCGTGGGTGGTTTCCCGACAGGACCGGCGCGCCGACTTGCTCCGGCTCCGGAGGGGCGCCGAGACCGCGCCGGATCGGCAGGGTGCCCCGAGACCGCGCCGGGTCCGGCCTGACGGGCGGAGGAGGGCCGGACGCGGCCGGCGGGCTCCCTTGATCGCTGCCACGGGCCAGCGCGGGTCGCCCGGCGCCGGCCTGTCCCCGGGAACGCCGGGCACAAGCCTCTTTCGCGAAACGGGGGGCGTCGTTATACTTTACTTGATGCGTAGGCACCAGTGACGGAACTGGGCACATCCCGGTTCCTTTTTTATTGGGCCTATGCTAAGGCGGAAAGGGATTCCGCCACACACGCGATGATGGATCGGTTCGGTCATTCCGTACTCGACGTCATC
>DATHVW010000175.1:0-4972 GCA_035461085.1 Longimicrobiales bacterium
CCCGGTGCGCGAGTATCGCAGATGCACTACGCGCGGCGCGGCGAGGTCACGCCGGAGATGGAGTTCATCGCACTGCGTGAAGGATTCGACGTGGAGCTGGTGCGCGCGGAGGTCGCGCGCGGCCGCGCGATCATCCCGGCCAACATCAACCACCCGGAGCTCGAGCCGATGATCATCGGCCGCGCATTCAAGGTGAAGATCAACGCGAACATCGGGAACAGCGTGGTGAAGTCGTCGATCGACGACGAAGTCGAGAAGCTGCGCTGGGCGACGCTCTGGGGCGCCGACACCGTGATGGATCTCTCGACGGGCCGCGACATTCACGAAACGCGGCAGTGGATCATCCGGAACTCGCCCGTGCCGATCGGCACTGTGCCGATCTATCAGGCGCTCGAGAAGGTGGACGGCATCGCGGAGGACCTCACGTGGGAGGTCTATCGCGACACGCTGATCGAGCAGGCGGAGCAGGGCGTCGATTACTTCACCGTCCACGCCGGCGTGCTGCTCCGCTACGTCCCGCTCACGGCGCAGCGCGTGACCGGAATTGTCAGCCGGGGCGGCAGCATCATGGCGAAGTGGTGCCTCGCCCACCATCAGGAAAGCTTCCTCTACACGCATTTCCGCGAGATCTGCGAGATCATGGCTGCGTACGATGTCTCGTTCTCGCTGGGTGACGGCCTGCGCCCGGGCTCGATCGCCGACGCGAACGATGAGGCACAGTTCGCGGAACTGAAGACGCAGGGCGAGCTCACGCGCATCGCGTGGGAGTACGACGTGCAGGTGATGAACGAAGGGCCAGGCCACATCCCGATGCACATGATCCGCGAGAACATGGAGAAGCAGCTCGAGTGGTGCGATGAGGCGCCGTTCTACACGCTCGGTCCGCTCACCACCGACATCGCGCCCGGCTACGACCATATCACGAGCGCGATCGGCGCCGCGCAGATCGGCTGGTACGGCACCGCGATGCTGTGCTACGTAACGCCGAAGGAGCATCTCGGCCTGCCCAATCGCGACGACGTGAAGCAGGGCGTCATCGCGTATCGCATTGCCGCGCACGCGGCGGACCTGGCCAAGGGTCACCCGCGCGCACAGGAGTGGGACAACGCGATCAGCAAGGCGCGTTTCGAGTTCAGATGGCACGACCAGTTCAATCTCGCCCTCGATCCGGTGACCGCGCTCGCGTACCATGACGAGACGCTGCCGGCGGATGGTGCGAAGGTGGCGCACTTCTGCTCGATGTGTGGACCTCGTTTTTGTTCTATGAGGATTTCGCAGGACATCCGGGATGCGGCTCAAGCCGGTATGTCACAGAAGGCCAGGGAGTTCCGGGATCTGGGCGGCGAGATCTACGTTCCGGAAAATACGAATCCCTGATTCTGGCCGGAACTGCGGGTGCCACTTTGATGTGGCGCCCGCACTCGACGGGAGGTCACTGCAGGCGTCTGCGCGGCTTTCCGTTGCCGGTCGACCCACCGGCCTCTATGCTGTTGCCGTGCCAGGCCGGTGCGCAATCCGTGTCCGTCATCCATTCCAGGTGCTTTCCCATGCGAATGAAATCCCCAGCAGGCTTTGCCGCAGCATGCTTTGCCTACGCTCTCCCTGCCCTCCTGCTGCTCTGCGGCGACGCTGTCGCGCAGACTCCCGACGGCGCGCCGCCGCACCCGCTGGAAGGCCGCGTGGACTCGATCTTCGCGGAGCGCGCTGGCACCAACAGCCCGGGATGCGCCGTGGCTGTGATGCGCGGTGGCGATGTCGTCCTGAAAAAGGCGTACGGGATGGCGAACCTCAGTCTCGGGGTGCCCATGACGCCGGCCACGTCCGTCTGGATCCCCTACTCGGAGACGCGCGAGTTCGTGGCGCTCGCCGTCGCCATGCTGGCGCGTGACGGCAGGATCTCGCTGGATGACCAGGTGCGACGCCACGTGCCGGAGGTGCCATCGTACGCGGGCGACGTCCGCGTGCGGCAGCTCATTCACCACACGAGCGGGCTGGCCGATTACGGCGTGCTCGCTGGCCCCGGCTGGTTCATCGTGGATCGGATGTCAGAGGACGAGTTCTTCCGAATCCTCACACGCTGGGGCAAACTGGGCTTCGAGCCTGGTAGCGCAGTGATGTACAGCAACACCGACTACGCGCTGCTGAAGATCCTGGTCGAGCGCGTTACTGGTGGCTCGCTGCACGCCTACCTCGACGAGAAGCTGTTCCGGCCGCTCGACATGAAGAGCACGCGGATGGGCGCCGACCAGGCGGACGTCTTCCCCGATCACACGCTGTTCCATGAAGAAGAGGACAGCGGTTATCGCGTGGTGCTGGGCCGGGTCTCGCCCGTGGGCGGCATTTCGGTCACCACGAGTGTCGATGACGTCGTACGCTGGGAGCAGGGCCTGCGCGACCGCAGCCTCGGCCTGGGTGCGCTGTTCGCCGAGCTCCGGCAGGGCGCACCGGAGCCCGAGCAGGGATTCGCGTTCGGCATCTACGGGGATGTGCGGAACGGAGTCGAGTTGGAGGTGCGCCGCGGCGTCGGAGGGTACAATTACCTGGTACGCGCTCCGGAAGCTGACATCGCGGTCGCCACTATTTGCGCCAGTTACTCACGCATGTGGGAGTACGGGCCATCGGTGGCCATGCTGTTCGCTGCGCCCGACAACCGCCCGGTCGCAGCCGTTGCTGCGCCCGCTGCCATTCCAGCGACGACTGCGGCGGCATCGGCACCGACTGTGCCGCTCTCACCAACTGCGCTGCAGCGCTACGCGGGAGATTACCGCTCGGCTGGTATCAGCAGTCCATCGCTGCGGCTCGCTGCCGCGGATTCGGGCTTGCAGATCACGACTGCGAATGGTGTGAAGTACGATGCGCGGCCGATCGGCAACCACACCTTCGAGGTGGTGCTATCTCCCTCGCTGACGGCCCGGCTCGTATTTGCCGGCGAAGATGCGGGCATGACGCTGACGGTGAAGTACGTCGAAACCGGTGAGACCGACCCCGTGCTGGAACGCTGGGCACCCGTGCTGCCGAGCGCTGCTGCACTCCGATCCTACCCCGGTGTCTACATCGGCGACGATGTTGAGGTCACGCTCCACATCAGCGTATCCGGTGATTCCGTCATGATAGCGGGTCGGGGTCTCCCCGCGACCGCACTCCGGCCCACGGAGCAGCACAACCGCTTCGAGGTCGAGGATTACGAGGTGGCCTTTCACCACGACGAAGCCGGCAACGTGACTCACCTGACGCTCGACGCGGGGCGCGTGAAAGGAATGCGTTTCACGCGCTCAATGCGTCAGTAGCCTGCTCCTGCTCGATGTGCGGTCCGAAGTTCTGCTCGATGAGGATTTCGCAGCACATTAGATGGTGGCACCATTCGCATGATCGGCACGAGCCTGAGCTGTTCCTGAGCCGACCCCAAGCCTCCGCATCCAGAGTGGAAATGAGCGGCGGGGGTGTCCCGCCGCTCACCATCAATGTCTGACGTGCAGGTCACCTTTTCCTCGTATGGGTGCTCTTCACAGGCAAGCGACTGGAATGGCTGGAACATTCTACACTACAATTCGTCTCTCGTTGAGGACTGCGTCGTCCTTTGCGCTCGCGGCCTCCATTTGTGGAGCGACGGCCTGCGCGCTCTTTCCAGACGGCAACAGTTCACCAACAGGGCGCGGTCTTGGACTCGGCTGTGAATTTCAACAGACAGGATTAACAACCGATACCGCGATCTATTATGTCGCAGTCGAGGCGCTAGCGGTCGGCAGCGGAAGTGCCCTGGTCGCGGGACTTCCATCCCACGTATTCGATCTGAATGCGCAGATGCAGGCAGTCGGTGTCACTCGAGACAGTATCGTTGGAGCTGTAATGCGCCCGGGCAGACCCCCCGAACTCGTCATCTCGCCACTGCCCGGCCGGCATCTCGGGTGGTTCAGAGCCGTTTCCGCGGGACGAGGCCGGTGGACATTGGCCTTTGCGGAACTCGCCGCTCCACGAGGTACGCCGGGCAGTGAAGCTGTCGCCGCCCTCTGGACAGGTGATTACAGCTCGGAGGGGTGGTCGGGTCTCCGCATCATTGATGAACCGACGGATGCTCTCGCCGTGTACGCTTCCTCACCTCTGGTACTCCACGGCGACACACTGTCGTGGGCTATTCCTACGAGCCGGACGGACTGGAATGACGAAGTAATCATCTACACACGTGCCGGCGCCGAATGGTCGAATGCAAGGCTGCCGATGCAGGCAGTGATGGAAGTGACAATGACGACCTCTCCGCACGGCACCTACTTGGGCGTCTCCAACGCGGACTTGAACGGTGCATTCGAGCTTCTGGTCTTCCAGCGCCGGGCGGGATGGCAGCAGGTCGCGAGATTCACGGGCTCGCGACCACACTACGATGCGGAACTGTATCCGGGCGAGAACGTGATCCAGGCTGTCTGGACTCACGATATGCCTCTCGGTGAGATGCGGGCGGTATACAGCGGGTCGGCCTGGGGGGACCGTGAAGACGACGTCCGCGAAATCTGGTCACGGCCGGCAATGTGGTTCCCCGTAAGGGGTAGCGACGTAATCGCCGTTATCGGCACGTCGGGCAACATCACACTGGTCGGTCTCGACGGTACGAGTGCCGTACTCCCGCACACTACCGATATTGAGTTGGGTGGCTTGGTGCGCGCTGCTGCCGATACCGAGGGCAATTTCTGGCTGGCTGGCGGTCCCTCACCCGCCCTCCGAGGCGAACTCGTTACCATCTCGGTCGTGTCCTTCGGGACAGGATGCTTGAGGCTCTGGCCAGGTCGAAGAGATCCAGGGCGACCTTGACGAGAATCTGCGCACCGTGCGACCACGCAGAGGACGCCCTGAGCAGATCACCCTTCCGGACACCGGAGTTCTCGCAGTACTGCCAGTAAGCTGCCACGCGGAATCAGACTTGCCATGGCTGTCCCGTCATGACAACGAACGAGACACATGGTCAATCTCTGCGCGCGGTCGC
>DATHVW010000176.1:0-17073 GCA_035461085.1 Longimicrobiales bacterium
GGTCCTCGGCCCGCTCACGGTCGCCGATGGTGCGATGGATGAAGTTCAGCAGCCGCACGTGGTAGCGCGAGACCAGCTCGTTGAACGCGCGCTTCTCGCCGCCCAGAAATGCCGCGACCAGACCGCTGTCATCCAGCTCCCGGATGGGCTGAACCTTCGCCGCGCTCACCAGCCTCATGTGGACCTTTGCCGTCTCCGCCATGGTTCCCCCTTCGCGCACCCCGTGGGGCGGTTGCGAGCCCGATCCGCCGCGCCTTCGCGACCACAGATCACCGTCGGACTCACCCGGGAGAAGGGCAGGTTCCATTCCCTGCCAAATCCGCCATTCAAATGGTTGAAGAAACGCTGCAACCGTGGGCGCGGCAACGAATTAGGACACGCAATGTGGGGGATGGCGCGCCGCGCCCGGCGTCACCAGATCAGGACACACGCGGGTTCCGGCCGACCACTTTTGGGGGCGGTAGCTTGCTTGCAGGCGTTAGCGGCCGAAGATGAACCCCGCCGCGAACATCAGCGTGCAGATGGTCTTCCCATCCGTGATCTCGCCGTCCCTCACCTTCTCGAGCGCCTCGGAGATGGGCAGCGTGACGGGCTCGATGAACTCGTCGTCGTCCTTCTTCTCGGTCCCGGTGGTGCAGTCGGTGGCGATGTAGAGGCGAATCTGCTCGTCGGTGAAGCCGGGGGTGGTGTGGATGGTGGTCATGAATGTGAGGTTCCCGGCGACGAGGCCGGTCTCTTCCTCGAGCTCCCGCCGCGCGCACACCTCCCAGTCCTCACCGGCCCGGTCGGGGCGCCCGGCGGGAACCTCGAGCATGAACCCTCCAGCCGCATAGCGATACTGCCTGATCAGCAGCACCTGCGGGTCCGGTCCGGAAGGATCGCTCAGGACGGGCAGCACCGCGGCCGCTCCGGAGTGGCGGATGAACTCGAGGTCGCCCGTGGACCCGTCCGGAAAGCGGACCGTATCGATCGACAGGTCAACGATCCGCCCGCGGTGGACCGGCCGACTGGCGATGAGCCCCGTCTCAGAGCCCGATCCCGATCCCGAATTCATGACTCGTTCCCCTGTCGCACGATCTCGCCCACACCCGCCGCGCGCAGGTCATCCTCGATGGCTGCAGCGTTCCCCACGACGACGATCGCGAGCCGGTCGGGGTGCAGGTGCTCGCGCGCGACGCGAGCCACGTCGTCCTGCGTGACGTCGCCGATGCGCTCGCGCCAGTGCTCGAAGTAGGCGGTGTCGAGCTGGAACGTGTGCAGTTCGGCGATGCGGGCGGCGATGTGCTCGGTGGTCTGCATCTCGAGCGGAAGCGTGCCGGCGAGGTAGTCGCGTGCGACGCGGACCTCCTCGGCGGTCGCACCGTTTTCGCGGATCTCGCGCACCTCGCGCAGCGTCTCCTCGACCGCGCGCGCAGTGACGTCGCTTGCGACGGCCGTCTGGATGATGAACGGACCGGCGGCGCGGCGGAAAATGAACTGGCTGCGGACGCCGTACGTGAAGCCGTGCTTCTCGCGCAGCGTCATGTTGAGCCGGCTGGTGAACGATCCGGCAATGATCGTGTTCAGCACGAGCAGCGCGTAGTAGTCCTCGTGGTGACGCGGGACACCGACGTGGCCGATGCGCAGCTCCGACTGCACGGCACTCGCGCGATCGACCAGGAATACGGTCGGACGCTCGACACGCGCATCGGTGCTCGGCGCCGCCGCGGGCTCGCGCGGTCCCTGCCAGTCGCCGAACGCACGCTGCACGCTGGCCTCCGCCTCGTCGGTACTGACCGCTCCGACGATCACGATCGCGGTATTGCCCGGTGTGAAGCGTCGCGCATGGAACTGCCTGACTGCCTCCGCGTCGAACGATTCCACCTGCGCCGTCAGGCCGATCACGGAGCGTGCGTACGTCGCTCCCTCGGCGTAGATGGACCGCACCGCCGCGTCATCCGCCAGGCCGCGCGGCTCGGTGCTCCGGCGCAGGATCTCCGCGAGCTGCTCGCTCCGCATGCGTTCCACCTCGCGCGCCGGGAACGCGGGCGTGCGAACGATCTCGGCCAGCAGCGACAGCGCTTCCGTGATGCGGTCCGCGCGCGTGGTCAGCTCGACGTTGAGCGCATCCCACGTCGTAAAAGTCTCCAGCTCGGAGCCGAGCCGCTCGATCTCCCACGCCAGTGCATCACCGCTCCGCTGTGCGGTCCCGCCCTCCAGCGCGCTCGCCGTCAGCCACGCCAGGCCCTCCTCGCCTGCACGCTCCGACGCGGCGCCGGCATCGATCACGGCACGCACCGTGACCAGCGGCAGATCGCCGCGCACTGCACTGTAGACCGTGATGCCGTTACCGAGACCGCGCCGCTCCACGCGCGGGAACTGGAACGTCCGGATCGGCGCCGCGGGCGGCGGCGTGCTGCGATCGACGGTCATGAGTCCGCCCCGTTCTTCGGCACGTACCTGAGCACGGCGCGGTTGTCACGATGGAGATAGCGCGTCGCGAACGCCCGCACATCGGCGGTCGTCACACCGCGCACGCGCGCGAGCTCCGTGTTGATGCGGTCCGGGTCGTCGAACAGCGTCGCATACATCGACAGCTGATCCGCGCGCTCATCGACCGTCTGCAGCTCGGTCAGGTGACTGGTCTCGAGCATCGCGACCGCGCGCTCGACATCGGCGTCGTCCACGGCGGCGAGTGCCTCGATCTGTTCCGTCAGCGCCTCTTCCAGCTCGTCGATGCCGGTGCCCGGCCGCGCGGTCGCCCACACGACGATCATCGATGCGCCGACCACGATCGGGAACGCGTAGGCGATGACGTCCTGCGCCAGCTGCCGTTCCCGCACCAGCGTGCGATACAGCAGCGCGGCCTTGCCGGTGCCCAGGATGTACGACGCGACGACGCCCGCGTAATACTCGTCCGACCCGAACGGCGGCGTGCGGTACGCCTGATAGACGCGCGCGAGCGATATGTCCTGCTCCACCGTGTCCCGAACCTCGCCCTCCATCGCGAGCGGGATGTCGGTACGGCCGGGGATCGGCGGGACGGTCGCGCCGGAGGGGATGTCACCGAAATAGCGCTGCACGAGGTCGCGCGCCTGCGCGGGATCGAAGTCGCCGACGATGGACAGCACTGCGTTGTTCGGCGCGTAGTACGTGCGGAAGAACTGCTCGATGTCCTCCAGGCTCGCGGCATCCAGGTCCTCCATCGAGCCGATCACCGAGTGATGGTACGGATGGTCGGGCGGGTACATCATCGCCTGGAGCCGCTCATCCCAGTCGCCGTACGGCTGGTTGTCCACGCGCCAGCGGCGCTCGTTCTTCACGACATCCCGCTGGTTGTCGAGCTTCTCCTGCGTCATCGCCGGCAGCAGCCAGCCGAGCCGGTCCGACTCCAGCCACAGCCCGAGCTCCAGGTAGTGCGCGGGCAGCGTCTCGAAGTAGTTGGTGCGGTCCAGCCAGGTGGAGCCGTTCAGCGAGCCGCCGGCCTGCTCGATCAGCGCGAAGTGGGCCATCTCCGGCACGTGCTCGGAGCCCTGGAACATCATGTGCTCGAACAGATGCGCGAAACCGGTGCGTCCCGGCCGCTCGTTCCGCGAGCCGACGTTGTACCACAGGTTCACAGCGACCACGGGCGCGCCCGGATCGCGCGACAGCACGACGCGCAGGCCGTTGTCCAGTTCGTATCGCTCGAACGGTATGCTCACCGGCTGCTCAGCCGATTTCGTCGACATCCACGGCTCCGATCTCCAGCGAGTCCAGATCTTCCAGGATCGCGCCCGCATCTCCAGCGATCGCGATCGTCAGTTCGTCGCGGCGCAGCCAGCGCGCGGACGCCTCCTGCACATCCGCTGCGCTCACCGCGCGCACGTTCGCGGCATACGTGTCGTAGTAGCCGGCGCCGAGCCCGTGCAGCGCCACCTCGGTCACGTGCTCCGCAATGTCGCCCGTCGTCTCGAACGTGCGCGGCAGCCCCAGCACGATGTAGTTCCGCGCACGCTCCAGCTCCGCCGCGGGCACCGGCTCACGCGACATGCGCGCGATCTCCGACACCATCACATCGATCGCGTCGGCCGTCGCCGCCGTCGCTACCGCGGTGCTGGCGAGGAACGGCCCGCCGCCCGCGCGGAGCGCGAAGCTCGATCCCGCCCCGTATGTATAAGCCTTTTCCTCCCGCAGGCGCATGTTCAGACGGGACGTAAATGCGCCGCCCAGGATGGTGTTGGCCACGAGCAGCGGGAAATAGTCCGCCGTGTCGCGGCGCGGGCCCGGCAGCCCCACCCTGAGCTCCGACTGCGGTGCGGCCGGTCGGTCCACGATATGGACTGCGGCGCGGCCCGGCGGCGCCGTATCGATCGCGGGCAGTGCGGGCGCAGCCACGCCGGACCAGCCGCCGAACAGTCGCTCCAGCAACGGGAGCGCCGTATCCGCGGTGATGTCACCGACCAGGACGAGGAACGCATTGCCCGGCGAGAAACGCGCGTCGTACAGGTCGAGGAGGTCCTGGCGCTGGAGACACTCGACGCTCGCACGCGTGCCGGCGAGCGGAGCGGAATAGGGATGCGCGGACCCGAACGCGTGCCGGTTGAACGCCTGCGTCGCGAGTGTTCGCGCCTCGTCGCGTTCCTGAAGGATCTCCGCCAGCCGCTCGCGTCGGCGACGCTCGATCTCCTCCACGGGGAACGTCGGATTCACCATGACGTCGGCCAGCAGCTCGAGTGCGGCGTCGATGCGCGGAGTCAGCACGTGCAGTGCCGCCGAGAACGCGTCCCACGTCGCGCGAGTCTCGAGCGAAGCGCCGAGCAGCTCCGCCTGATCCGCGATGTCGAACGCAGTGCGCGTGGCGGTCCCCTGATCGAGCAGGTCGCCGAGCATGTGCGCGCGGCCCGAGCGCGCCGGCGCATCGCCGTACGCGGCGCCTCTGATGACGAGCCGCGCATCGACGACGGGCAGCTCGCGCCACTCGACGATGTGGACCTCGAGACCATTGCTGAGCCGGTGTCGCGCCACGGGCGGAAGGTGCGGCGTCGGCGGCGCCGGCAGTACGGGCGGCTGGGCACGCGCACTCATCACGACTCCGCCGCCAGGTCGCCGTGGCCGAGCGGCACGACGCTGAGCACGACGGAAGGACCGAGCAGATGCTCGCGCACGCTGCGCGCGACGTCGTCCGTCGTCAGAGCGTCGTAGCGGCGCAGGTCCTCCGCTGCATAGTCCGGCTCGCCGGTGTGGAACAGGTACATGTTGAGCTGGTCCGCGCGGCCGCCGAAACCGCCGACATTCTGGAGCGAGTCCACGAATCCGGTTTCGATGCCGTTGACCGCGCGTTCCAGCTCGCGCCCGTCGATGCGCCGCGACATCGCTTCCAGCTCGCTGCGGACCTCCTGCTCGATCACCGACAGCGACACGCCCGGGCGCGCCGTGACGACGACGCGGAACGTCGAGCCGAGCACTGCGCTCCCCTGGTATGCCGAGACCGACTGCGCCAGCTGCTTCTCGTAGACCAGCGATCGGTACAGCCGTGACGCACGGCCATGCGCGAGGATGGCGCCCGCGGTGTCGAGCGCGGCGTCGCCATCCGCGAACACGGCCGGCGAGTGCCACGCGATGTAGATCCGCGGCAGACTCACATCATCTTCCATGACGATGCGCTGCGATGCGGCCGCAGCCGGCGCGGCGGGAACGCGGCGCTGCACGTCCGGCCCGCGCGGAATGTCGCCGAAGTAGCGTTCGACGACGCTGCGCACGTGTGCGACATCCACATCACCGGCGACGGCGATGGTCGCGTTGTTCGGCGTGTAATACTGCCGGCAGAAGTCGCGCACATCATCGAGCGTCGCCGCGCCGATGTCGGCCATCGATCCGATGACGGGCCAGCTGTACGGGTGGTCCTCCGGATACAGCGCCGCGAGCAGTGTCTCCGATGCCAGGCCGTACGGCCGGTTCTCGTAGCTCTGCCGGCGCTCGTTGCGGACGACGTCGCGCTGTGCTTCCAGCTGCGCCCCCGTGATCGCGGGCAGCAGCCCGCCCATGCGGTCGGCCTCCAGGTACAGGGCCAGGTCGAGGCCGTGCGACGGCAGGAGCTCCCAGTAGTTCGTGCGATCGGTCGATGTCGAGCCGTTGTTCATGCCGCCGATCTCTTCGAGCATCTCGTCGAAGCGGCCTTCCGGCACGTTCTCCGAGCCTTCGAACATCAGGTGCTCGAACAGGTGAGCGAAGCCCGTGCGTCCAGGCACCTCCTCCTTGGAGCCGACGTGGTACCACACGTTGACGCACACGAGCGGTGCGCGACGATCCTCGTGCACGATGACGCGCAGCCCGTTGTCGAGCGCGATCAGCTCGTACGGCAGCCGGATGTCATGCATCAGCGGCCGCCCAGAACGGTCGTGGCGGGGAACAGCACGCTCTCGCGCAGCACGTATTCCCAGCGCTTGCGACCGGATGCGGCATCGATCGGTGCGTTTGCCGCGGGCGCGCGATACGGCACGATGTGCGATCGGCGTGCGAGCACTTCGAGGCGCATCATGTGATAGCTGTCACTGACGAGCAGCGCACTCTCGAGGCCCGCGGCCGCCATGAGTGCACCGGCCGCGCGGACCGACTGTGCGGACGTGAGGCCGTCGCGCTCCGTCATGATCGCGGCTGCGGGCACGCCCTTGCTCATCGCGTAGCGGCGTGACACCTCGGCCTCGCTCACGGTGTCGCCGACACCGGTACCACCCGTGAAGATCAGGTGACGGGCGAGGCCGCGGTCGTAGAGGTCGAGCGCGTGATCGAGCCGAGCCTGCAGCACGGGCGACGGCCGGCCGTTGTACTGCGCCGCGCCCAGCACCACGATGGCATCGGCCTGTCGCGTACCCGGCCAGGCACCCGCCGCCAGAACGGCTGCGGTGGACATGGCCCACAGCAGGATGAAGCTCAGGAAAACGCCGGCCGTGAAACGGCCGATGCGCGCCAGTGCACTCACAGCGGGTGCGTCAGGCGGTCGTGCAGTATGGACGGCCCGGCGGTCTCGCGCAGGAACGCCGCGGCGGCATCCGACCCCATCGCGATGCGGTCCTCCGCTTCCGTCAGCAGCTCCGGATCTGCACCCTCTTCCGCGAACTCGGCGCGCGCGAGTGCGTCCTGCGCCGCATCATCCCAGCCGGCCGCAGCGGCGGCGAGTGCACCGAGCACCTGCGCCTCCGCATCCTGCGGCCGGTCGATCGCGGCGCGCACCAGCTCCTCCGCAGCCTCCTCCGTGCGCTTCAGCTCGTGCAGCACCAGCCCGTGCAGCACGCGCGTCCACGAGTCATCCTCTGCCAGTGCGAGCGCGCGCTCCATTGCCTTCGCGGCCGATTCCAGGTCGCCCTTCAGCGCGTGCGCGATGCCGAGCTCGCCGTGCACGACCGGGTCGTCCGGCTCGATCTGCGCCGCCGCGTCCAGCTGCTCGAGCGCTTCGCCGAACATTCCCTCGCGCGCCAGGTATGCGCCGTACTGCAGCCGCGTGATCGCCAGCTCCGGACCCATCAGTGCCGCGGCGCGCAGCGTCGTCTCCGCATCGGGGTCGTCGAACGCGGCCAGCCCTGAGCCCGCCAGCGCCAGCAGCTGCGGATCGAGCGGCTCCGCGGCGATGCAACGCTTGAAGTACTCGTACGCCGCGCCGTCATTGCCGAGCTCCCGCTCGGCTACCGCCAGCCAGCCGAGGATGTACGGCTCGTCGGGATCGTCCTGCAGCGCTTCGGCGAGCATCTGCGCCATCTCATCGAAACGCTGCTCCTCGCCCAGCTGCAGCGCGTGCTTCAGTGTCTCTTCGACTTCCATCATGCACCGTATTTCGAGAGGCGACCCGCATGCGCGAGCGCCAGTGTCATCAGCTCACGACCCTGCACGATGCCGAGCTCGCCGCGCGCGCACGAGCGCTCGCCGAATGTCGCATCCGGCTGCGGCCGCGCCCACGGCGATGCGATCATCACGGGCACCGGATGCCACGAGTGTGCGCGCAGCCGCGACGGCGTCGAGTGGTCGCCCGTGATCAGCAGCACGTCGGGCTTCAGTGCCTCGATGCGCGGGATCAGCTCGTCCACCGCGGCAATGGCCTTCGCCTTCGCCTCGAAATCGCCATCCTCGCCGCGCGAGTCCATCGCCTTGAAGTGAACGAAATGGAAGTCGTACTGGTCGAAATCCTCGCTCAGCACATCGACCGTCTCCGCATCACTGTCCGGCACGCGTGCACCATCCATTCCCACCAGCCGCGCGACGCCCCGGTACATCGGGTACTTGGCAATCGCGCGGGCGCGCAGCATGTACCGCTCGAAGAACGTCGGGAACGGGTGATACGCATCGATGCCGCGGGCGAGGATGGTATTGGCCACCTTCTCATCCTTCAGCACATCGTATGCGGAGTCGAGGATCACCTGGAGCAGCCGGGCGGTCTCCTCCGCCTCCGGCTTGCGCGCCTTCGCCGGCAGCGGCGGCACGCCCTCTTCCTGCGGGTCTGTGTCCTCGAGCTCCGCGGAGAGCTGGCGGCCGCGCAGCACCAGCACGGCACGGTGCTCCTTCTCCGACTCGAAGAACACTTCCACGCCGCCCGGCCCCTTCACGTTCTCCTGGAGCTTCTTCACGAGGCGACGGTTCTCGTCATCCTTCGGACGGCCGGCGCGCCGATCGGTGATCCGGCCCTCCGCATCGAGCGTCGCGAAATTGAGCCGGATCGCGATGTCGCCCGGCTTCACGGCAAAGCCGACGCCGAGCGCGGACAGGACGCCGCGTCCGATGTCGTACTTCACCGGGTCATAGCCGAAGAGCGACAGGTGCCCCGGCCCGCTGCCGGGCGAGATGCCGGTTGCCACGGGCAGCTGCATGCCGAGCGCGGCGTTGCGCGCGAGCCGGTCCAGATTCGGTGTGGACGCAGACTCCAGCTCCGTCAGCCCGGTCTCCGGGTGGGGCAGACCGCCCAGCCCGTCGAGCACGAGCAGCACGATGCGCCCTCCCTCATCCTGCACCAGCTTGTCCGGAAACTGCACCACATCCTCCCGTTCGACCGTGGATGGCGCACCGCGCGAGGGCGCGCCCGAACTGCTGATCTTATCGACCCCTCCCCTCGCGGCAAGGGGCGTGCTGGCAGCGTCACCCGCTTCGCCGTATCCTGTCTGCACGCATCACCGATCACCCGCACGAGATACCGAGATGAGCACGTTCCGCCCGTTCGCCATGGAGCGCTGGCAGTCCACGTACGAGAACCGCGTCGAGCTGAACCTCTCCGAGAGCGGTGTGGACCCGCTCACGCTCGCCGAGCTGCTCGAGATCGGCGGCACCCGTGTGGACGACGTGCCGCTCGGCTACGGCCAGTCGAACGGCTCCGACACGCTGCGCCAGCGCATTGCCGCGATGTACGACGGCGCCGGCGATGACGGCGTGGTGGTCTGCAATGGCAGCGCCGAAGCCAACTTCGTCACCATGTGGGAGCTGGTCCGGCCGGGCGAGGAGATCGCCGTGGTCGTGCCGACCTACATGCAGACGTACGGCCTCGCGCAGAACGTCGGCGCCCGCGTCGTCGAGATTCCGGCGCGCGAGGACCTCGGCTGGCAGCCCGACCCCGATGAGATCGCCCGCGCCGTCACCGGCCGCACCCGCATGATCGTCGTCACGAACCCGGGCAATCCCACGGGCGCCATCATCAACGACGCCGCGCGCGATGCCATCGTGAAGGCCGCACAGCGCACCGGCGCCTGGATCCTCGCCGACGAGGTGTATCGCGGTGCCGAGATCAACGGCACGGATACGCCCTCGTTCTTCGGGGCGCACGATCGCGTCGTCGCCACCGGATCGCTGTCGAAGGCCTATGGCCTGCCCGGCCTGCGCATCGGCTGGACGATGAGCGACGCGCGCACCGCCGAGCTGCTCTGGGCGCGCACCGACTACACCACCATCGCGCCGGGCGAGCTGACCGACCGCCTCGCCGCCATCGCGCTCGATCCCGCGGTGCGCCCGCACCTGCTCGAGCGCACCCGTGGCATCATCCGCACCGGCCTCGAGACCATCACCGAATGGTTCCGCGCGACGGGCGGCTGGCACTGGCACGAGCCCCAAGCCGGCGCCATCTGCCTGGCCCGCTACGATGCCGATATCTCGTCGGACGATCTCGCCGAACGGCTGCGGGCGGAGCAGAGCGTGCTCGTCGTGCCCGGATCGCAGTTCGGCCTCGGCAATTATGTCCGCTTCGGCCTCGGGATGCCGACCGACCAGTTCAAAACGGCGCTGGACCGGGTGGCGGAGACGCTGCGGCAGGTGGCCGTGACAGCCTGAGGAGGCATCACGGCACGCTCGTTGCTCTGTAAGTACGTGGTTTTACAAGCAATTGAAGGAGCCGCTCCAATGACATTCTCGATTCGACGCCTGAGTCTATCTGCCGGCCTGATCGTCGTCGCGGCCGGTGCGGGCGCCAATTATGCATATGAAACGCCCGCAACCGAAGGCGATGACGAGGGTCTGCACCTCGTCGTCAACGTGCCGGCCAACCGCCTCTACGTGTACGAGGACGGTGTCCGCACACGCACATACGCCGTTTCTGTCGGGCTGCAAGGGTACGAGACGCCAGCCGGCACCTACAGCATCAGGGAGGTCATCTGGAACCCGTGGTGGCACCCGCCGCAGAGCGACTGGGCGGCCGGCCGCAAGCCGGAACCGCCTGGCGAGTCGAACCCGATGGGGCGCGTGAAGCTCAATTTCGGGCCGCTGCTCTATATCCACGGGACGAGCGCGTACCAGTCGCTGGGCACTCCGGCGTCGCGGGGCTGCGTGCGCATGCGCAACTCGGACGTGATCGAGCTCGCGCGGCTCGTGCACGAGTATGCATCGCCGAAGGTGACAGACGAGACGCTCGACAAGCTGATCGACTCGCCGAGCATGACGCGCACGATCCGGCTCGCGAAGCGGGTGAAGTTCACCGCCCAGTACAACGTCGCGACCGTGGACGACGGCTTCCTGATCCTGTACCCGGACGTGTACAAGCGCGTGCGCTCGAAGGTACGCGATGAGGTCGAGCAGACGCTGCGCGACAGCGGCATCGACATGGCGGACGTCAATCGCGATCACCTGGAGCGGCTGCTCGAGAAGAGCAGCACGACTCGCGTCGCGATCTCGCTCGAGGAACTCGTTGCGCCCACACCCGTCGCGGCCGGTGAGGCCGCCAGCAATCGGGAGCGCTGATGTCATGCATGCGAAACCACGCATCCTCATTGTCGAGGATAATGCCGACCTGCTGTCGGTACTGGCACAGGTCCTCAGTGATGATTACGTCGTAGCCACCGCACGGCGCGGCGAGGAGGGCGTGGTGCTGGCGACATCGTTCAAGCCCGATGTCGTCATCCTCGACCTCCAGCTTCCGCAGATGGATGGCATCGAGGCGGGTCGCTGGATCAAGCGCGAGGCGGGCAACGTGCCGATCCTCGTGCTCACCGCTCTCGCCGCCGAGGGCGACCCCGAGGCCATCCTCGCGTCCGGCTGCTGCGACGCCTACATGGCCAAGCCCGCCACCCTCGATGCGATCCGCGCCAGAGTCACGGCGCTGCTCGAGGCCGGTGCCGGGATGAGCGGATGAAGCGGGGTGCGCCCCCGCGCCCCGTCGGGCTGCTGGACATCAAGGGCGCGCGTCCGGATCGTCGCTCGCGCGAGCACTTCCCGTATCCGGTCGGCTATCGCATTGCCGGCGACCTGACGGTCACCGGACACCTCGCCGCCGGCCGCACCGGTCATCTGTACCAGGTCTGGAGCGCGCGCGACTGGTGTGCGTACACGTGCAAGATCGTGTCGCCGGAGCACGCCGAAGTGCGCGCCGACCTGGCCGCGCTGCGCAGGGAAGCGCGCATCCTGCGCGCGGTCGGCCACCCGAACATCGTGCGCTGTTACGGCGTCGGCCATCACGATGGCCTGCCGTACATGCTGCTCGAGTATCTCGACGGCGCATCGCTGTTCGATGTGCTCGAGTCGCGCCCCCACCGCAGGCTGGAGATCAGCGACGCCGTGCGCGCCGCGATTCACCTCGGCGCCGCGCTGTACCACCTGCACCGTCGCGGTTTCCTGCATCTCGATCTCAAGCCCGCGAACCTGCTGCTCCGCGACGACGTCCCTGTGCTCATCGACCTCGATACTGCACGCCGCGTGGACCCCGCGCGACGTCCCAACCGCCGGCTCGGAACGGCGCCGTACATGGCGCCGGAGCAGGCGCGGCGCGAGCCGCTCGGACCGGCCGCCGACATATGGGGATTGGGTGCGCTGCTCTACGAGCTGCTGACGGGACGCTGGGCGTTCGAGGACGTGTACTCTGAGCCGATGGAGGACGGCCGGCCCCGCCAGTTTCCGCAGGCCGACGCCGAGCTCCCTCCCCCGCCCGGCGTTTACCGGACGGACCTGCCGAAGTCGCTCGAGCGCACCGTCATGACCTGCCTCGCCACGCATCCCGAGGACCGGTTCAGCTCGATGCACCCACTGCTGCTCGCACTCGTCGGTGAGCTAGACGAGCCGGTGTCACTGTGGCCGGCAGGGATACGGGCGGAGAGACGGCAGCACCCGCGGGACTGACACCGGACCCGGCTTCACTTTGCGTTCCTGGCGCGATCAGCCATGAAAATTGCCCATTGAACGGTCGAATCCGGCCGTTTCCCAAGCCAGCTTGCTCACTTGTGAGCCCTCTGCATGGCTGGAGCGGGCGTTTCCGTCAAAGTGAAGCCGGGTCCGGGGCCGGGCGCGATCCGTTTCGCACCCGATTTCATTCACACTAGACCGCAGCCGCCGCGGTCCGCCTTTCACTCGAGATCCAGCCGTCGAACAGCTCGATGACGCGATGGCCGTACTCCGCATTCGCTTCGGAGTGCGTGACCTGGATGATCGTCGTGCCCTGCTCGTTGAGCTTGCGGAACAGCTCCATTATGTCGCGACCCTGCGCCGAATGCAGGTTGCCGGTCGGCTCGTCGGCGAGGATGAGCTTCGGGCTGGCAATGACGGCGCGCGCGACGCCGACCAGCTGCTGCTGACCGCCCGAGAGCTGACTGGGGTACAGGTCCTTCTTGCCCACGATGCTGAACCGGTCCAGCGTGTCGGCGACGATCGCCGCCCGCTCGGCACGCGGGATGTTCCGGTACGAGAGCGGAATCTCCAGGTTCTCGTATACGGTCAGATTGTCGAGCAGGTGATACTGCTGGAAGACGAAGCCGATCGTGCGCTTGTTCAGCTCCGCGCGCTGCTTCAGGTTCAGCTTGTGAACCGGCTGGTCCAGGAGGTGGTACTCCCCCGCCCACGCGGCATCCAGCATTCCCAGGATCCCCAGCAGCGATGATTTCCCCGCCCCCGACGGACCCATGATCGTCAGGAACTCACCCTGCCCCACCTCGAGATCGATATTGCGCAGCACATAGAGTCTGCCCGCCTTCGTCTCGAAGTACTTCTCCAGATTCCTCAGCTTCAGCATGACCGGTCCTCTGTCGGAAAATATCTGCATATCAGGCATACGCGGATGCGCTGCAGGCCGTTTCGCGGACCTCCAATGGGAAGGTGCGTACCAGCCCGCAGCAATCTGGTAAGCGACTGCGGCGTCGGGAATTATCGCGGAAGGCGATCGGGACGCGCAATGCGGCGTGTGTGCCGTGGGCGGGTAACGGGTCCCGGATATGGGATGGAGGGTGGCAGCGGGTGGGGCTGGCGCGGCGGCGTTTCGGGCGCGGGGGCTTTTCGGGCGCGGCGGCGTTTCGGGGGCGGGGGCTACCCGGGCGCGGCGGCGTTTCGGGCGCGGGGGGCTTTTTCGGGCGCGGGCTCACTGCTTGGGCTCGGGCGCGGGCGTGGGTGGGCGCGGGCTCACTGCGTGGGCGCGGGCGGCGTTGCGGGTCTCGTCGGGGCCTGGAGTCAACCGAACTGCTCACAAAGCTCCATTCAGCAGCAATGAATGGCAGCCTTGGAGCATTGGCCGTTCGATACACTCCCAATCCTCCAGCCTTCAAGCCGGGCGTGTGCCTGATGGAAGATTGGCTGCCTATGGCGCCATCAATGTTCCACGGGCGCCGGAGGAGGTCGCCAGATGGAGGATTGGCGGTCGGACCGTCACCGCTGAACCACCACCGCCGGACCGTCCCCGCCGGACCGTCAACCGCCGGACCGTCAACCGCCGGACCGTCCCCACCGAACCGTCCCCGCCGAGCCGTCACCTCCGGATCGTCAACCGACGGAGCCGTCGCATCCGCGAGTGCGGGACGGCCGCGGGCGGCATTGCCGGGTCCGCGGCGGTATTTTCACAACACACTACCGTGCGTCGCTGTGGCGCAGGGTAACCGAAGACCCGGCGCGCGATTCCTCGAGCGCCGGGGTCGGCCGCCTCACTTCGCGGTAAACACGATCGGGATCTCGACCCAGACCGGTACGTCGCGGGTCCGGTTCTTCGCAGGAGCGAAACGCATCACCTGCGCGACCTCGAGCGCGGCATCATCCAGCGCCGGATAGCCGGAGCTGCGCGACATGATCGTCTTCCGGACCACACCCGTCTCGTCGATGAAGAAGTGGATAGTCGGCGAGCCGCCGATTCCGGCATCACGCAGCAGCGGCGGATAGCTGCTGATGAGAGCGCGCTGCACTTCGCCGCGGTTCAGCAGCTCCGGCGCCTTCGTCATCGGTGTGAAGACCGGCCCTACCGTAATGTCCGCGGAGGCCGCTCCCTCGATCGGCACACCCGCGGGCGGGCGGCGCTGCTGCTCGAGCCGCCGCGTGGCCTCGATCCGCTCGCGCAGTATCTCGTTCCTGCTGCTGTCGCCGCTCGCTGTATCCGGCTTCGCAGCGCCCCGCGTGCTGAACACGATCGGGATCTCGATCCACACCGGCACGGGCTTGTCGCGATTGTACGCCGGCGTGAACTGCATTGTGGCCGCGACGGCCAGTGCCGCTTCATCGAGCGCGGGATAACCGCTCGACTTCGAGATCAGCACCTTCCGCACGACGCCCTGATCATCGATGAAGAAGTGAACTGTCGGAGCGCCGCCAATGCCGGCGTCGCGCAGCAGCGGCGGGTAATTCCGTACGAGCGCCGTCTGGACATCGCCGCGGTTCCGGAGCTCCGGCGCGCGCGTCATCGGCGTGAATACCGGCGCATCCGCTATCGTCTGACCCGGCATCACGGTCGGCCGGTCCGCAGTCTCGCGCGGCAGTTCGTTGGGGCCCTGTACGCGCATCGGGTCGGCACAGCTGAGCGCGCCCACGAACAGGAACAACGCGGTCGCGGCGAGCGCGACGGCCCTGCCGCGCCGGCGCTCGAGCGGCCACTGCGCGATGCGCCGGATGCGCTGCTCGAGGAATACGCGCGGCTCCGCGAACGTCGCCATCACCAGTGCGTGTGTGCTGCGGCGACGTCCGACCTCCAGCAGCAGTGAACCATACCGCGACGGGTCGGCCCCCGCCGACAGCACGCGCGCGTCGCAGTCCAGCTCGATCGCGTTCCGCAGTCGCAGCACCTGGAGCCAGATCACCGGATTCCACGGCATCGCAGCCAGCAGCACGAGCCCCGCCAGCAACAGACGCGGATCGCCCGCGGCCACGTGCTCGCGCTCGTGGCGCAGCAGCAGCGAACGGAGCTCCGCATCCAGCTCCATCACCCACGCCGGCAGCACCACTACCCCGCGACGCACACCGACCGCCGCGGGCCCGACGCCGCCCGTCATGAGCACGGGACCGCCGTCCAGCTCGGCCATCCGCCAGCGCCGGCTCGCCCGCGTCAGTCGCAGCAGGAGCAACGCCACATACGCGAGCATCGCCACGGACGCAATCAGCCAGGCCGCCAGGCCCACCTCCGCCGCGCTCCACGCCGTACCCGCCGTTCCTGCGCCGGGCACGACCGCTTCCATCCGCAGCACCGCCACAGCCGACGGCATCGCCTCCACCCACGTGCGCTCCGGTATCAGCCGCAGCAGCCACGGCAGCGTGACCGATCCCGCCAGCGCCGCCAGCCACCCCCAGCGCGCAGACCGGCCCGACCACCGCGCCGACCACTCCCACGCCTCCGCTCCAGCCGCCAGCATCCCGGCAATCAGGACGCAGTAGACCAGCCATGCCAGCACGATCATCATCGCCGTTCCTCCCGCTCGAGTCGCTCGTTCAGCATCTGTCGCATGGCCTCCAGCTGCTCCGTCGTGAGCCCGCGCTGCGATACCAGCTGCGTCATCAGCAGCTCCGGCGAACCGCGGAACAGCTTCCCCATCAACCGCTTTACTGCGCTCGCCCCGGCCTCCGACCGCTCCACCAGCGGGTAGTACCGATACGCACGACCTTCCTCCTCGTGCGACACGTACCCCTTCTCCTCCAGCGTCCGCAGCATTGTCAGGACCGTCGTGTACGCCAGCTCGTCCGTCAGCAGCTCCTGCACTTCCGCGACCGTCGAAGCGCCGCGTTCCCACAGCACGTCCATGACGTCCAGCTCGCGTTCCGTGAACGAGATGTCCATCCGCCCCCCTCTCAACTAGTCCTTTAGTTGAAGATGAGCGCCAGACCCGGATCTGTCAACTAGTTGTTTAGTTGCACGGCCGCGGCGTCGGCGGATGCAGAAGCGGCCGCCCCGCACTGTGCAGGACGGCCGCCTTCCTTACCGGAACAGGGGGCTAGATCGCTTCGATGACGTAGCAGATCCGCCAGTTGCTCATGTTCTCGGGATCGGTCGTATTGACCTGATCGGGCGGGATGTCGTCGCCGGGTCCGTACCAGCCCACCCAGGTCTTCGGGTCACCCCGGAACTCGCGGCGATAGGAATCGAGCTGGTCGTTCTTGGACAGCGTGTCGACCTCCTCGCCGTTGAGCTCGACGATGAGGTGGTCATCGATGTGACCCTCGAAGATCGTGCGGTTCAGAACCACCTTGTTCCAGGCCGGGTGATCGGAGATGTCGTAGTGCCCCTGCTCGGGGAACCGCAGCTCCTTGACCACGCCACCGCCGTTCTCCGTGGAGACGCGGGCGGTGAAGCGGAACTCGCCCTTGTCCTTCCATGCGGGCTCCAGCTTGTCCAGGATCTGAACCCAACGCAGAACCACCTTGATCCTGCCGCCGGTCTGCTCCGCCATCGATCGCTCCTTCGGCTAGTTCGAATTGGGCATG
>DATHVW010000177.1:0-5680 GCA_035461085.1 Longimicrobiales bacterium
GTCTTTTCCGGGTGGCGGACCTGATGAAGCGGCTGCGCGCGCTGGAGCGTGCAGTGCTCGGCAAGGACTCAGCGGAATCATGAGCATCGAACAACAGACGATCGCGAACGAGACGTCATTCGAGGGTGTGGGCCTGCATACGGGCGACCCGGTGCGGCTGCGCTTTCTACCGGCGCCAGCCGGTAGCGGCATCCGGTTCCGGCGCAGCGACCTGGAGGATGCACCGGAGATTCCGGCCACACTCGAGAACGTTGCGGCGACGGATCGCAACACGACACTGGCCGCTGGCGACGCGCGCGTGGCCACGGTGGAGCATCTGCTCGCGGCCGTGACAGCGTGCGAGATCGACAATCTGATCATCGACATCGACGCGGGCGAGGTACCGATCGGCGATGGCAGCTTCGCGCCGTTCTTCGATGTGCTGCGCGAGGCAGGCCTGGAGAAGCAGGGTGCGCCGGCGCGGGTGCTCGAGCTGCAGGAAGCCGTGCGCGCGGCCGGTCCCGCCGGCGCGACGTATGTGGCCGTTCCGGACGACGCATACCGGATCGCGACGACCATCGAGTTCTCCCACCCGCTGATCCGCCGTCAGTTCGGCGCGTACACGGTGACGGCGGACGAGTTTGCGGCGGAGCTGTCGGGCGCGCGCACGTTCGGTTTCCTGAAGGACGCCGAGGCGCTGCGTGACCGAGGTCGGGTGAAGGGCGTATCGCTGGAGAACGCGGTCATCCTGGACGATGACGGTGTGGCATCCGGTGAGCTGCGCTGGCGCGATGAGTTCGTGCGTCACAAGGCAGGCGATGTGATCGGCGACCTGGCGCTCATCGGCCGACGGCTGCGCGCGCAGGTGATCGCGAACCGGCCGAGTCATGCAGGCAACGTTGCGCTCGCGCAGGCGATGGTTCACTCTGCGACAAAGAGCACGAACGGCGCACCGATCGTCGACATCAACAAGATCATGCAGCACCTGCCGCATCGATATCCGATGCTGCTGGTGGACCGCATCATAGATTTCGAAGCGGGCAAGAGAATCGTCGGCATCAAGAACGTCACGATCAACGAACCGTTCTTTCAGGGCCATTATCCGGGCCATCCGATCATGCCGGGTGTGCTGATCATCGAAGCGATGGCGCAGGTCGGCGGGCTGCTGATCATGGATACCATCGAGAATATCGAGGAGAAGGTGGTCTACTTCATGTCGATGGATGGCGTGAAGTGGCGGCGACCGGTGACACCGGGCGACCAGATCCGCTTCGAGGTGGAAATGCTGCAGGTGCGACGCCAGGTGTGCCGGATGCGCGGCGTCGGCTATGTGGATGGACAGATCGCCTCCGAAGCCGAGTTCACGGCTGCCATCATGGATCGCTGAGCCATGTCCAACGTCACCGACACAGCCCGCATTCACTCGTCCGCCGTCATCGACGCGAGCGCAGAGCTCGGTGCGGGTGTGGAGATCGGGCCGTTCGCCGTCATCGGTCCGAACGTCGTGATCGGCGACGGTACCGTGATCGGTCCACACGTCGTGATCGAGCGCGACACGCACATCGGCCGCGACTGCCGCGTCCATCCCGGCGCCGTGCTGGGCGGTGACCCGCAGGACCTGAAGTACGAGGGTGAGACGGCGCTGCTGGTCGTGGGTGACCGTTCGGTGATCCGCGAGTGCGTGACACTGAATCGCGGGACGGCGGCGCGGGGACGGACGCAGATCGGCAGCGACTGTCTCATCATGGCGTATGCGCACGTGGCCCACGACTGCCTGATCGGCGACCATGTCGTGATTGCCAATGCGGTCAACATGGGCGGTCACTGCGACATCGGGGACTGGGTCATCGTCGGCGGCGTCACGGCCATCCACCAGTTCGTGCAGATCGGCGCGCACGCGTTCGTCGGCGGCTCGTCCGCCGTCCGCAAGGACGTCCCGCCGTTCGTGAAGGCGGCCGGTGATCCGCTCCGGCTGTTCGGCCTGAACACGGTCGGGCTGCAGCGCCGGGGATTCACGGAGCAGGAGCGCGCGCAGCTGCGCCGCGCCTACCGTCTGCTGTTCCAGTCGAAGCGCAACCTGCGCGAGGCACTGGGGGCGACTCGCCTGGAGCTCGACAGTGCGCCGCATGTCGATACGCTGCTCGGCTTCATCGAGCGCAGTGAGCGAGGAGTCACACTCTGATGCTGCGACTGGGCGTGGTCGGTGTCGGGAGCCTCGGCTTCCATCACGCCCGCATCCTGGCGTCGATGCCCGGCATCGCGAGGAAGGGTGTGCACGATTCGAATGCGGCACGGCGCGAGGAAGTCGCGTCGCAGCTCGGCGTTGCGGCACATGCGTCGGTCGATGCCCTGCTCGACGATGTGGACGCGGTAGTGATCGCCGTTCCCACCATCGTGCACGAGGACGTGGCGCTCGCCGCCATCGAGCGCGGCGTCCACATCCTGGTGGAGAAGCCGATCGCGCCGACGCTCGCTGCCGCGGACCGGATCGTGGACGCGGCGGATGCCGCGGAAGTGCTCGTGATGATCGGCCACGTCGAACGGTTCAACGCCGCGCTGCGTGCGTGTGAGCCGTACATGGAAGAGCCGCTGTTCGTCGAATCGCACCGGCTCGCGCCGTTCAACCCGCGCGGCACCGATGTCGCCGTGGTGCTCGATCTCATGATCCATGACGTGGACCTGGTCCTGAGCCTCATGAAGCGGCCGGTCAGCTCCGTCAGTGCCGTCGGCGTGCCCGTGCTGACGCCGAGCGTGGACATCGCGAATGCGCGGCTGGAGTTCGAGGGCGGCGGCGTGGCGAACCTGACCGCGAGCCGCGTGTCGCTCGAGCGGATGCGGAAGATCCGGTTCTTCCAGCGCTCGGGCTACATCAGCCTGGATCTGGCCGCGGGCAAGGGGGAGTACCTGCGCCTGAAGCCGGGCGTGGCCGCGCAGATGGCGCTGCTCGGGACCGCGCCGCCTGCCGGCGCCGTCGCGCGGGCGCCGATCGGCATCGAGGACCTGGTGGAACGGGTCACGTTCGAGGGTGACGGTGCGGAGCCGCTCGCCCGTGAGCTGGAGCGATTCATTGCAGCGGTGCGGGGCGAAGCCGCCGTGCCGGTGAGCGGTCACGACGGGCGCCGCGCGCTGGCGGTTGCGCTCGACATCGTGGAACGGACACAGAGACATGTCGCTGCTGAACATTCGGCGTGAGCGCAGGGAAGAGCACCGCGGTCCGCATCGTCCGCCGCAGATGTGGAAGCTGCTGCTCGGTCTGGCGGTCGTGGCTGCACTGCTCTGGTATCTGACGCAGTTCACCTGAGCTTGTCCCCCCCGCGCATCTTCCTGTCCGCAGGCGAACCGTCGGGCGATCTGCACGGCGCGCGTGTGGCTGAAGCACTCCGTCGCCGGTGGCCCGATGCGGAGCTGTTCGGCCTGGGCGGTGACCGCATGCGTGCAGCCGGTGTCGAGCTGCTCGCGCACGTCGATCAGCTCGCGATCATGGGTTTCGTGGAGGTGCTGCGCCACCTGCCGTACTTCGTGGACCTGATGAGGACGGTGAAGCGCACGCTGGCCGCGCGCCGTCCCGATCTCGTGCTGCCGATCGACTACCCGGGCTTCAATCTCCGGCTCGCGCACCATGCCCGCTCGCGGCACATACCCGTGCTCTACTACATCGCACCGCAGGTCTGGGCGTGGCACCGCAGCCGCATGAAGCAGCTCGCCCGCAATACCGATCGTCTCGCCGTCATTCTGCCCTTCGAGACCGAGCTCTTCCGCGCTGCGGGAGCGAACGCGTCCTTCGTGGGGCATCCATTGCTCGATCAACCCGCTCCAGCCGCATCCCGCGAGGACTTCCTGCGCGATCTCGGCATGGATTCCGACCGGCCCGTGCTCGCGCTGTTCCCGGGGTCGCGCGCGCAGGAGGTGGAACGGCAGCTGGATGTGTTCGTGGCCGCCGCTACGGCGGTGCAGGCGCACTTGCCCGAGGTTCAGCCCGTGCTGGCGGAGAGCGCTGCGGTACCACCAGCGGCGTATGCGGCGGCACCCTTCCCGCGCACACGCGACGGCTGGGCGCTGCTGCACCACGCGCGCGCGGCGCTCGTGAAGTCGGGGACCAGCACGCTGCAGGCGGCGCTGTCCGGCACGCCGCTGGTCGTTACGTATCGCGTGCATCCTGTAACATTCTTCATGGCGCAGCGACTGGTACGCGTGCCACACGTGGGACTGGTGAACCTGGTCGCCGGTGAACGCATTGCGCCGGAACTGCTGCAGGACGATGCAACGCCGGAGCGGCTGGCCGCAGCGCTGTTGCCGCTGCTCGACGTGAACAGCAGTGAGCGCCGCGCCGCCCTCGCCGGTCTGGCCCGCGTGCGTGACCGGCTGGCGCCGCCGGACGAGGAGCGGAACGCCGCGGAGCGCGTCGCCGACCTGGCGGCCGAGCTGATCGGCGCATGAGAACGGGGCTGCGCTACGCGCTCGCGCAGCATGCGGGCGGAGCGATGCTCGATGCGCTGATGCGCACGGTGCGAATTCGCATCGAGAACGACCGCGCCTACCGGCCGCGCATGCAGGAGGGGAAGCCGGTCATCTTCGCGCTGTGGCACGGCCGGCTCCTGCCGCTCGGCTTCGTGCATCGCGGCCAGGACATCGTGTGCCTGGCGAGCCGCTCGGCGGACGGCGAGTACATCACGCGGGTGCTGCAGCACTGGGGATTCGACGTGGTGCGCGGCTCGAGCAGCAGCGGCGGCGATACCGCGTTCCGCGATCTCGTCCGCCGCGTACGAGCGGGTCATTCCGTCGCAGTCACGCCGGACGGTCCGCGCGGCCCGCGTGAGCGACTCAAGCCGGGAGTCCTGCAGCTGGCTCAGATGACGGGCGTCCCGCTCGTTCCGCTGGCTGCCGCCGCATCCCGCGCGTGGTGGTTCGTCAGCTGGGACCGGTTCCTGGTGCCGCAGCCGTTCGCGCGGCTGCACGTGGCGTACGGCGACCCGATCTTCGTCGATCGTGACACGAAGGACCTGACGGAGCTGACCGCACGCACCGAAGCGACGCTCAACGCACTGATGGTCCGTGTGGAAGCCGCGGCGGCGCGATGAGCGGGCGCATGGAGGGCCTGGCGCGCCGCTGGTGGGCGGGTGAGCTGGGCGTGGCGGGCACTGCGCTGGACGTCGCGCTGGCCCCGGCCGAAGCCGCCTACCGCCTGGGCGTGAGCCTGCGGAACCGTGCATACGACCGCAGCATGATTGCGAGCACCGAGGCTTCGCTGCCGGTCGTCAGCATCGGCAACATTGCGGTCGGGGGCACCGGCAAGACACCATTCACGAGCTGGCTGGCACGGCGGCTGGCGCAGCGCGGCCAGAAGCCGGCGATCGTGCACGGCGGGTACGCGGAGGATGAGCCCGAGCTGCACCGCACGTGGACTCCGGACATCGCCGTATTCGTGGACCGCGACCGGGTGCACGCCGCGGCGCAGGCGCATGCAGCCAGGGCCACGGTAGTATTGCTGGACGACGCATTTCAGCACCGGCGCCTCAGGCGGGATCTCGATATCGTGCTCATCTCGGCGGAGCGGTGGTCGGACACGGTGCGGCTGCTGCCGCGCGGCGCGTGGCGCGAGCCGCCCGCAGCACTGGCGCGTGCAGACGTGATCGTATGCGTGCGGAAAACCGCCGGCGTCGAGGAAGCGGTGAGCGTCGCGCGCGCGCTCGCCAGTGTCTCC
>DATHVW010000178.1:0-10560 GCA_035461085.1 Longimicrobiales bacterium
GCTCGATCATCTGCTTGTCCAGCTCGGCCAGGAAAAGCGCCGCGTACTCCTTTACCGCCACCCAGTTGCTCATGATGTCCTTTCAGGTTTCTCGGCAGCACCTGTCCAATGCTCCAGGCCCGCATCCTCGATCCGGACAGGTGTCTGATCAGTCGCAGTGATGTAAGGCAGGTACGCTGCGTCGGGACTGCCACCCTCGTGCGCGCGAACGACCGGCCGAAGGCTCAGGGGGAACACGATACCATTTGGTGTCGACATCCGCTCCCCGGGAAATAAGTGAAGGGTGGTGGGCGCCAGGCGACGGATCCAATCTATGCATGCCGGCCCGCGACCGAACAGATCGGGTGCGCAGAGGCAGCGCGGCCTCAGCGTCTCGGGGAGGTCGGCAGGGGAGTCCCGGCCATCCGCCGGCGTGCGCGGCGCACCGTTTGCAATCGCTGGGCCTGCACCGGGCGAAGACCCGCGGAACCGCACCCGATACCGGACCATCCATGTCGATCTCTCTGAAGCCGAAGCACATTGGCCGCTATACCGACCTGGCGCGGCTGCTCGTGAAGTACGGGCGCCGGGACCTCGTCGAGGGGTCGGGCCTCGAGGAGGCGCTGCCGAAGGAGGAGCGGCCGTCACGGAAGGCTCACGCGCAGGAGCAGCAGGATCCGGATGCGGCAGCGCTGGCGGACGATCTGGAAAAGCTGGGCCCGACATACATCAAGCTCGGCCAGCTGCTCTCCACGCGCGCGGACATCCTCCCGGTCACGTACATGGAGGCACTGGCGCGGCTGCAGGACAAGGTGGAGCCGTTCCCGTCGGCGATCGCCGAGCAGATCATCCAGGACGAGCTCGGCGTGCGCATGTCGAAGTTGTTCGAGACGTTCGAGTCCGAGCCGATCGCGGCTGCATCACTCGGCCAGGTGCATCGTGCCACGCTGCGCGACGGCCGCCCGGTCGCGATCAAGGTGCAGCGGCCCGACATCCGGGAACGTGTGATGGCGGATCTCGAGGCGCTGAATGAGATCGCGGTGTTCGTCGACGAGCACACGGAGATGGGCCGTCGCTACGGTCTTGCCGGCATGCTCGGTGAGTTCCGGGCGTCACTCCTGCGCGAGCTCGATTACATGCGCGAAGCGCAGAACCTGAGCGTGTTCCGCGAGAACATGCGCGAGTACGACCGCATTGTCATACCCGCCCCGATCATGGACTACACGACTTCGCGCGTACTGACCATGGAATGGGTGGAGGGGGAGAAGGTCACGGACATCCCGCCCGTCCGACTGATCGAGCTGGACGGTGCCGCACTGGGCGACGTGCTGTTCGAGGCGTACCTGAAGCAGATCCTCGTCGATGGCATCTTCCACGCCGACCCGCATCCGGGCAACGTTTTCCTGACCGATGACGACCGCATCGCTCTGATCGACCTGGGCATGGTCGGTTACGTGACCGAGTCGATGCAGGAGAAGCTGCTCAAACTGCTGATCGCGATCAGCGACGGCAAAGGTGAGGAGGCCGCGAACACGGCTGCGTCGATGGGTGAGCGGCTGGAGGATTTCAACCGGCAGAAGTACACGCGCGAGATCTCGAACCTCGTGGCGATGCATCGCGACTCCACCATGGGCGACATGGATGTCGGCCGCGTGGTCGTGGAGATCACGCGCATCTCCGGCGAGAACGGCGCGCGCCAGCCCGTCGAGCTGACGATGCTCGGCAAGACGCTGCTCAACCTGGACCGCGTCGCCACTACGCTCGCCCCCGACTTCGACGTCAATGAGGCGATTCGCAGCAAGGCCGGATCGCTCATGCGGCGCCGCATGCTGCGCCAGATGTCACCGACACAGGCGCTCGCCGGCGCACTCGAGCTGAACGAGTTCGTCCAGGAGCTGCCCGGCCGGCTCAACCGGCTCATGGATCGCGTCGCGGACAACCGCATCCGGATCAAGGTGGATGCGATCGACGAGACAGAGCTCATCACCGGCATGCAGAAGATTGCAAACCGCATCACCACCGGACTCATCCTCGCCGCCCTCATCATCGGCGCGGCGATGCTGATGCGCGTGCCGACCGCGTTCACGATCCTCGGCTATCCCGGGTTCGCCATCCTGCTTTTCGTGGGCGCGGTGGTGGGCGGGCTGCTGCTCGTCTACGACATCATCGAGCACGACAGGAAAAGACGGCAGTGAGCGTCAGCCGGACCGGCCGCGCAGGCGGTCGAGCGCAGCGCTGACGCGCCGCGACAGCAGCAGGTCATCCGCGATGGCGGCGACTTCCTCCGCCTCCCGCCACGCGCTTTCCAGCGACGCCAGCTCGCCCTCCAGTGCGCGTCGCTCGACATCCTCGTGTACCGCCATCTCGATGGCCAGGCGTATCGACGCCGGGCGCAGCGCGATCGGCACGGGTTCACGCACGCCCGGCACATGGGCGGCGCGCTCCATGAACGCAGCCGGGGACCCATCCCGCTCGATCTGGGATACCGCTTCGCGCACCTCGCTCTTCGACCCGCCAAACCGGTTCATCGCGGGGAGCAGCGCACTCGAAGCACGGTACGCCGCGTCGCCGTGCAGCGCGATGGTCGTCCGCCCATGCGGAACGAGCAGCTGCCAGTGATGCGCCGGTGACGACACGAGACGCACTCCCCTGAGCTCCCTGCGTGGCACTTCCACCATCCTGCCATCATCACCCGGGATGCGAGCAATGATGGTGTTCGGACTGCCGCTGATGAGATGACGCGACAGGCGCGAGAAGCCGCCCATGAACATGAATGTCATCATGCCCGACGATATTCCGCCCATGATACCGGCCCCGAGCACACCGAGACCGGCGCCCGTGCGAAGGACCGCGCGACGGCGGCGCTGACCGAACTGATCGCCATAGCGCCACGCCGCGAACTCAGGGCGTTGCGGCTGACCGATGCGCACGATCTCGAGACCGGATTTCAGGCGGGCGAGCCCGACGTTCGGCGTCGAGACCCGCAGTCGCGTGCCGCGGTACTGCTCCTCGCACCACTCGATCGCTTCCCACCGCTCCTCGAGCGGACTCAGGTTCCAGCGCTCGCACGAGCGGCACACGACCCACAGCCGACCCTTGCGCGCGTCGAACGCCAGCCGCCGGCCCACGGGGAACACATCGATGGTGTCATTCCGGCCGAGCGACGAGTTGCAGAAGATGCAGGTTGAGTACACGCGACCGGCTCAGCCGACGCGCCGCCGCACCGCCGCAACGATCAGGTCCACCAGCGCCGGTCGGCGCAGAGCGAGCAGGTCCATATCCTCATCGCTGATGAGATCGTGCGCGCGCAGGATGTTGCGGAGGTGCCCCTCGTCCAGCGCGCCGAGCTCCTCGCGCAGCAGATCCTCTCCCTGCGCATGGACTTCGAAAGGGTTGAGGATGGCATGAGCCGGCTTTGCGGCGGTCCCGGTCGCCTTCCCGGTCGTCGCGGTGGCCCTGCCCGTCGGTTCCGCGGGCGCCGGTCCGTCGTAGGTGGGTCTGGTGTTGACGGTCCGCGGGCGCAGAACGGGCACCTCCGGATGCATGGCCCGTTCGAGCGCGCCTTCCAGATACGCTTCGGTCAGGCCCGTGGCCCAGTATTCCAGATCCGGCTTGTTCGGCTGTGTCGTCTCACGCGGCGTGCGCAGCACGGGCGCACCGCTTCCGGGATCGAACTCGATCCAGCCTTCCCACATGTTGTCCGCTGCCTGCCGGCCGCAGACGCGCGCGATGTACGCGCGTCCATCCTCCCCGCTCACGGGGCTCTCGAACTGCACCAGCACCACCATGACCGCACCTCCGCAATCTGAGCCGTCGCGACGCAGCGTCGCAGACCATCCATCTGCGACCCTCGTGCCACGCGCGCCGGCTCAGACGCCGGCCGGGCTGGCCCGGCCTGTCGTTACGTCAGTCGCCGCTGCCGACGGAAGCGAGCGCGATGTAGTCGGAATCGCCCACCTGCAGCCGTACCCACTTGCTGCGTGAGCCGCAGCTGGGACAGTAGACGTACTGGTCGTCGATCATCTGCAGATCGACGCGGGCGTCGCAGGCCGGGCATGGCGCCGAGATGGTTGCGAAGGCATCCGGACGCAGACCGCTCTGTGCGAGCCGCACGCCCATCAGGATGCGCGGCAGCCCGAACATCGGGCACATCGAGCCGGTACAGCGCGCCCCGAAATCGAGGCAGACTACCTGTGCGTCGGCGAGCGGCGCCTGCCCCTCATGAGCGGGCGCATCGGTGACGACGACCCGGACATCCTGGTCGCATGCCGAACAATACGCGGTCTGGCTTTGCATGCTGTCCTCCTCTGTGGAACATCACCTGCGCCCGTGGAACCATTCCATTCTCAACATTGCTCCGTCCATCGGCAGATCGAACAGCGGACAGCGGATGCCGAGACACTCCTCGGCGTGCTCGCGGCAGACGATGCCTGGTATCACCACGTTGTCCGGATCCGTCTCGTCGTACAGGACGGGGCGGACATACACGTGAACCATGCGCTCGAGGGCGTCGCAGTATGCCAGATGCGTCTCCATCCGTGCCGGCCCTTTCAGCCAGATCCGACGATCTCCGCGTCCCCGCCCACCCCACGCAATACGGCAATGGCTTCGTGTGCATTGCGGCTGAACACCGCGGTCGCGGCGGCATCGGCACACATGCACGTGCTGGCCGCCACCGTGAGCGAGTGCGCGTTCGTCACGCGCGGCGCGCCGGTGGCCGGATCCAGCAGGTGATGGTAGCGGCGGCCCGCGAAGTCGAAGTACTGCTCGTAGTCACCGGACGTCGCGACCGCGCGATCGCGCAGCATGATCGTTCCGGACAGGCGTGACGGCTCGTCCGGCGAGCGGATGCCCACGCTCCAGCCGTCCGCATCCAGCGGGCTGCCGAGCGCGTACAGATCGCCGCCGACATTCACGAGCCCGTCCGTCACGCCCCACGTGCGCAGTGCAGCCGCAGCGAGATCGACGCCGTACCCCTTTGCGATGCCGCCGAGATCGAGCGCGACATCGGTGTCGCGGAACAGCACGACGTCGCTGCCACGGAACCGATCCAGCTCGATGTGCCGGTGCAGCCGGCGGCCGGCCAGCCGGCGCACGGCGCCCGCCGCCGGCGGTGCGCTGCGCTGCGCCACATCCCACAGCTCCGTCACCCGCCCGAGTGCCGGATCGAAGCTGCTGCCCTCGACACGTGCCCAGCGCAGGGCTTCCGTGATCACCGCGGCAGTGCTGGCAGCAATGGCGACCGGTCCGGCATGTGCCGACGCATTCGCACGGCCGATGTCGGAGTCCGCCCGGAACCGCGACATCAGGCGTTCGACCCTGTACAGCTCATCGACGGCCGCCGTCAGTGCGGCGTGACCGGCCCGCTCGTCGCGCGTGACCACCACCAGCTCCGCCGTAGTGCCCATCACGGGCACGGTGCGTCGCACGAGGCGCCGCCGTGCCACGCCGACACCGAGCGTCGATACGACGAATGCCCCCGCGCCGAGCACCAGGAACTGCCGGCGCGATGGTCCGCGCGCATCATCATGCTGTGTCATTTGTGCTCCCCGCGCTCGAGCCCGCACACCGCGCCGCACGCCCCGCAGTCGTGGCTGCAGCCGCCGCGTGTCCTGAGTGCCGCGGCCAGACCGAACAGCGCGGCGAATCCGATGAGTGAGAGTATGATCGTCATGCCTGCCTCATGAGCTGAACAGCCCGGCGAACCCCATGAATGCCAGCGACAGCGTGCCGGCAATGATCAGCACGACGCCCATGCCGCGCGCCAGATCCGGCACGCTCGCGAGCTCCGTCTGCTCGCGGATGGACGCCATGAGCACCAGCGCCAGCGTCAGCCCGAGCCCGGCACCGACGGCGAAGAACATCCCCTGTGCGAAGCCGTAGCCGCGGTTCGTCTGAAAGATCGCAAGCCCCAGGATCGCGCAGTTCGTCGTGATCAGCGGCAGGTATATGCCCAGCTCGCGGAACAGCACCGGACTGACCTTCCTGATCGTCATCTCCACGATCTGCACGAGCGACGCGATCACGACAATGAACGAGATCAGCCGCAGGTACGGTGCTTCGGCAAGGATGAAGCGGTTGAGGAACCATGCCGCGAGCGCAGTCAGCACGAGCACGAAGATGTTGGCGGCACCCATGCGCAGGGCCGTCGAGACGCGACCGGACACACCCATGAACGGGCACAGCCCCAGGAACAGCGCCAGCGTGAAGTTGTTGACGACCATCGCCGAGATCAGGATCCATAGCAGGTCGTTCATCGCTCACCTCCCGCGATCACGGGCGTCCGTGCCGGCGTCTGCACCGCAGCCTGGTGGAGCCAGCGCCGCGGCTGCGGCCGCTTCACACCGCGCTGCGAGCGCCATGACAGCACGAGCAGCAGGATGCCGAGCGTGAAGAATCCGCCCGGCGGCAGGATCATGATGATCCACGGCTCGAACTGCGTTCCCATGACGTTGATGCCGAGCAGCGTGCCGTTGCCGAGCAGCTCGCGGAATCCGCTCATGAGAAGAAGCGCGATCAGGAATCCCGTGCCGGTGCCCATGGCGTCGAGCGCTGAGCGGCCCACGGTGTTGCGTGAGGAGAACGCTTCCTGCCGCCCGAGGATCATGCAGTTCACCACGATGAGCGCGATGAAGGCGCCGAGCGCCTTGTGGATGTCGGGCACGATCGCCGCCAGCAGCAGGTCCACGATCGTCACGAACGTCGCGATGATCAGGATGTACGCGGTGATCCGCACTTCCGTCGGGATCAGCCTGCGCAGGCTCGACACGAGCACGCTCGAGCCGAGCAGCACGAAGAACGTCGCGAGCCCCATGGCCAGTCCGTTCGCCAGACTGTTCGTCACGGCCAGCGCGGGACACAGGCCGAGCATCTGCACGAGAACCGGGTTCTCCCGCCAGATGCCGCGCAGCAGGTCGTGCTGCGGCGTGGTCGCTCTCATTGTACGCCTCCAGCCTGCTCCAGCAGCGGCCGCATCGTCTCGATGCGGCGATTGATGATGCCGATCACTGCACGCGACGAGATCGTCGCACCCGTTATCGTTTCCACCTCTGTCTCATCGCCCGATCCGCTGCCCGGCTTGATCGGCACGAGCGGTGCACCCGCGCCATCAAACAGTGCGACCCAGGCGGAGTCCTTCACGATCTTGTCGCCCAGGCCCGGCGTCTCCTTGTTGTCCAGCACGCGCATGCCGAGCACCTGCTGCGTCACCGGGTCGTAGCCGAACATGACGTTGATGAGGTCCTGGAACCCGGGCTCGGCGGCCAGCAGTGCGTATCCGATGGTGCGGCCGCTCTCGTCGTAGCCCGTCCACACCCGTTCCAGCTTGAGCGTGTCGAGTCCCGCGGGAGGCGTGGGCGTCAGCGCGCCATTGACGACATAGAGCGTCGTCGTGCGCGCGGGCGCGTGCAGAACTTCATCGACCGCGGCCGCAATCACGCGCGCCTGATTCGTCAGGATGCGCGGCTCCGCCCATTGATGGACCGTGACGATCAGCAGCCCGGCGATTGCACCGGCTGCGGCCAGCGTAGCGACCAGGCGCCATGACTTCGTGCCCGCCCTGTCCTGTCCTGCGGTACTCTGCGTCTCGCTCATGCGCGCCTCCCGCGCGGCGCCGTACCGAACACGCGCGGTCGCGTGAACCGGTTGATGAACGGCACCATGGCGTTCATGAGCAGGATCGCGTACATCACGCCTTCAGGCAGGCCGCCCCACATGCGGATCAGCACGACCAGTGCGCCGATGCCGGCGCCGAAGATCCACGCGCCCAGGCGCGTCACCGGCGAGGTCACCATGTCGGTCGCCATGTAGACTGCGCCGAGGACCAGCCCGCCGGAGAACAGCATGAACAGCGGATCCGGGTAGCGGGCGGGATCGATGAGCCGGAGAAGGCCGGCCAGCGCGGCCACGGTCGCGAAGATGCTCACGGGGATGCGCCAGTCGAGGTAGCGCTTCCACGCGAGGTATCCACCGCACAGCAGGATCAGCAGCGCGGACGTCTCGCCGAGCGAGCCGCCGGTGTTGCCAATGAGCAGCGGCATCAGGTCGGTGCCGGTCTGCTCGAACTTCATGAGTCCGAGCGGTGTCGCCGCGGTCACCACGTCGGGTGCGTTACCGCTCATCAGGGGCAGCGCGAAGTTGTCACCACGCAGATCGAAGAGCCCGGTGCCCGCGAGCGGCCACGTGGTGATCGCCGCCGGGAACGCGGCCTGGAGGAACGCGCGCCCGACAAGTGCCGGGTTGAACACGTTCTGGCCGAGTCCGCCGAAGATGATCTTGCCGAAGCCGATCGCCACGACACCGCCGACGAACGGCATCCAGAGCGGCATACCCGCGGGCAGGACCAGCCCGAGCAGCAGTCCCGTGATGAGCGCCGAGCCGTCGCGCAGCGTGCTGCGCGGCCCGGAGAGCCGTTCCGTGATGAGTGCGCCGGCCACTGCCGCGGCTATGACGAGCAGGGCGCTGATCCCGAAGAAGACCACGGCCGCACCGACGATCGGCATCAGCGAGGCTACCACCGTCCACATGATGCGCATGGTGGAATCCGCGGAATGCACGTGCGGCGAAGCCGAGAGCTCGAGGCGCGGCGCGTCCGTGTGGAACGCGGCTGGTGCCTGCGTCGGAGTCACACTCATGCGACCTTCGGCTTCCGGCGCAGCGCCGATTTGCTGAGTGCGAACATTTGTGACAGCGGGATGCCGGACGGGCAGACGTAGGAGCACGAGCCACACAGCATGCAGTCGGCCAGGTTCCACTCCTGCATCTCTTCGTACCGGCCGAGCTGCGCCAGCGCGCCGAGCTGCTGCGGCATCAGGAACACCGGACACGCATCGACGCACCGGCCGCAGCGGATGCAGGGCAGCGTCTCGCGCTGCGCCGTCTCCTCGTGCGTCAGCACCACGATGCCCGTCGTGCCCTTTGTCAGCGGCGTGTCCAGATCCGCCTGCACCATGCCCATCATCGGCCCGCCGAACACGATCTCCGCGGCGCGCTCGTTGATGCCGCCGCAGAAGTCCAGCACATCGCGCAGACGTGTGCCAACCGGCACGATCAGGTTGGATGGCCGGTTCACCCCGCGACCGGTAACGGTCACGATCCGCTCGATCAGAGGGAGGCCCGTCTCGAAGACTTCCGCGATCGCCGCGATCGTTCCCACGTTCTGCACGACCGCGCCCACGTGCACCGGCAGCTTGCCGGACGGTACCTCACGGCCGGTCACGGCATGGATCAGCATCTTCTCGGCGCCCTGCGGATACTTGACTGTCAGCGATTCGACGGTGATGTCCAGATCCGACGGGATCGTCGCGCGCAGCGCCTCGACCGCGTCCGGCTTGTTGGCCTCGACGCCGATCACGGCGCGCTCCACACCGAGTGCACGCATCATGATGCGCGCGCCGAAATGCACCCGCTCCGGGTACTCGACCATCACGCGATGGTCGGACGTCAGGTACGGCTCGCACTCCGCGCCGTTCAGGATCAGTGTCTCGACCTTCGTGTCCTTCGGCGGGGCCATCTTCACGTGCGCCGGGAACGCCGCGCCGCCGAGTCCGACCACGCCCGCCTCCTGCACCGCGCGCGCGACCTCGTCGCCCTTCAGCGACTCCCACTCCGGCACCATGCGCGGTCGCGGCAGCTGCGCCGAATGACGCTCGACCGCGATGTGCACCGCCTCGACCATGCTGCCGTCCGGATGCGGACACCAGTCGATGCCCGTGACGACACCGGCGGCACTCGCGTGCATCGGCACCGACATGTAGCCGTCCGCCGCCGCGACCTTGTCGCCGCGCTCCACACGGTCGCCGCGCTCCACCAGCGGAACCGCCGGCTTGCCCGCGTGCTGGCGCAACGGCAGCACGATCTCGCGCGGGAACGGCATCCGCCGCACCGGCACTGCTGCCGTCAGCTCCTTCCGCTCGGGCGGGTGGACACCGTGTCGAAATCCGCTCATTTACTTACGGACCAGGCTTCGGTTTACGGTTATGGCCGAGGCCGACATGGCCGTGCGGCCCGAATCCGCGCAATCGGGCTGCTGCGCGGGACATTTCCGGGTCAGGATCGGCCATAACCGCAGACCGAAGCCTGGTCCGGCGGCTAGTTGAACGGCTTCGCGCGCTCGATCCACTTCGCCAGATCCTTCTCGTTCGCGTTGAGCGGCGTTCCCGGATGAATCAGCCCGGCCGGGCACCGCTCCGCCGCCTGCACCAGCTGCGCGAACGTGCCCGCGCGCGCATCCTTGATGTACGCCTGCTTGTTGTCGTTGTAGGCGAACATCTTCCCGTTCAGGTTCGTGCACTCGTTGCACGTCGTGCAGCGATCCGTGTCGATGTACGGCTCCATGGCCATGTCATCATCGGCATCCTCCACCGCCGCGGCGGGAGCTGCCGTCACAGCCGCGGCACCACCGTTGCCGGCGACCGGAGGTGCGGTGGCGGCGGCCATGACACTGCCGTCGGCAGTGCCAGCCTGCTGGACAGGCATCCCTGCCGCCGCCGTCACCGCAGAGCCGTTCGGTCCGGTCGGTATCCCCAGCACATCGGCGCCGATCGGCTCGACGTGCATGCGACCCGCCTCGGCCACGATCTC
>DATHVW010000179.1:0-2531 GCA_035461085.1 Longimicrobiales bacterium
CGCGTCCCGCCATTAAAACGCCCCTGTTGCCCTCCTTCGCATAGGCCGATCGGCCAGGTGGATGGGCAACAGGGGCGTTCTGCAGAGTGGGTGCCGCGTCCGGGGTCAGCTTTCCAGCCAGGCCCGGTCTTCCGCCGACAGCTTCTTCTGCTTCGGCGCGAGCAGCCTCACCACCACGTATCCCACGAGCAGGATCGGCAGCACCTTGAACAGCAGGCCGACGGCGAGACCGAGCACGGCGCCGACAACGGAGAGCACCACGAGCGCGACCATGCCCACGATGAACAGTGTGAGGAGTGTAGAGATCATTGCTGCCTCCGTCGTTGGTTAAGAATCCACCCACTCCACCCGGATCGATCCCAATGCGGCCTCGATCTCGAGGGAGAGCTTGTGCTTTGCCTCGTCCCAGTTTTCCGAATAATACACGTCACCACGCTTCGTGAGCCGCTGGCTGTCGAATGACGCGAGCATGCCATCCTTCACGACGCGCACACCCAGCCCCTCGGGCACGCGCAGTGTGAGCGAGCCGAGGCCCATCTCGATCGCGGCGCTCATGTCCTGCTTCCACTCGCCCGTGAAGTCGAGGATCACCTCGCCGACGCCGCCCTGCAATGTCAGCCGCGGCGTGTTCAGGTTGCCGAGGCCCGTCGCTTCGAAGCGCGCGGCTCCGACTTCGACCTCGAGCTGCCGGCACTCCTCGGCATTCGGCGATGACACGCTCAGCATGGTCCGGCTTGCACCCGTGTGCACCTCGGCACTTCGCACGCGGATCCCGCCGAGCTCGATCGTCGCATCGGCGGCGCCGAACGCCAGCTCCAGATCCACCGGCACCTGCGGGCTGAGCCGCAGGTCGAGCAGGCCTTCCTTCAGATTGCGGCCGCGGACGTTGTTGCCCTCGATCCCGAAGTGCACTCGACCGTTCGAGTACGTGACCTTCGGTGTGAACGCGTCGGCGTCATAGCGCAGGTTGGCACGGTACAGCACACCCGCGGACGCCGGCGCGATGTTGAGCCGGCCGGCGCCATATTCGACATCGACCTGGAGACGGCTCTCACCGGCTGCCTGCCGTGAATAGGACGATGTATGCCAGTCCTGCCCGTGCACCACTGCCGGCGCGAGCAGTGCGAGCGCCGTAATGGTGGCTGCGAGAGCGATCTGAACGAGCGTCCGGTTATGCGCATCGCGCGTTGCCGCGTCGCTCCCTGTCGCCGCGGCAGTGGATTGACGCCGTCCCCTGGAAATCTCAGACACCTGCTTCCTCCTGCGTGAACAGATCACGCTCGGCAGTGGTGCCATCGGCGCGCACCGGGTTCTTGCCGCCGCGCGAGATCATCACGGCACCGAGGCCGGTCGTCACCACGACGGCCGTGGTGGCGACGCCGAGGAAGATCAGGATGCCGCGAATGAAGTCGAGCCACGGCCCGGCCATGTGCACGACCTGACTCGCCAGGAACAGCGCCAGCAGGATGCCGATTCCGGAGAGCAGGAAGTAGTACGAGTTACCGCGCTGGAACCAGTCGGTCACGTAGAAACGCCGTTCCGCAAAGGCCTCACCGGCGGCGTGGGCCACACCGATGTAGCCGAGCAGCAGCGCCAGCACGACCGCCACCGGGAAGCCGGGCACCCACACGAGCAGGCCGGGAATGCCGATGACGGAGATCACGAGCGCGATGATTCCCAGCACGAACGCGGGCACGATCAGGAACGACGCTGCCAGTCCCACCAGGAAGCTGCGAGCCGGCGCATGCCGCGCCGTGTCCGCCACACCCTCGATGTACTTGCGGCCGCCGAAAAAGATCACGGCAAAGCCGATCCCGAACAGCACCACGTAGGTCACGAGGATCGAGAAGATCCCTGCAATCCCTTCCGTGATCCGGTGGAACGGGTTGCGACTGCGTGCCGGCCGATCGACCACGATTCGCTCGGGCTGCGCCTCGAGCTCGTTCACCATCTGCTCGAGCTCTCCGATCCGCTCGACCAGTCGCGTCACGCTGTCCGTATTGGGTACCGCCGGCACCGCGATGATGGCGCCGCCTTCTGCCTGGGCGCCCGGCATCAGGGCGGCATCGAGTGCGCTGTCGATGCGCGCACCCATGTCGCCATCGGCCGACCATTCGAAGAGCAGCTGTGGCAGATCCGCGGACGATGCATCCATCGCACGCTGCAGGAGGTCCCGCCACTGACGATCGAGCGCACTGCCGCGCTCCGCGTCGCCCACGCGCGTGCCGTTGATGAACACGCCGCCATCGCGGATCGCGATGTCCAGGTTTCGATCGCCGGACAGCTCCAGGCTCAGGGCGGCCTCGGCCCCCGACATGGAGAACTCGCTCGACTGGACGCTCGAGAGCGTCTGAGCCGCGAGCGGAGCGGACCCGGCGAAGAGGAGCAGGCCGGCGCCGGCGGACAGGCGGGCGAGCCGGTTAGAACGAGTAGAGAGCATAATCTGATTCCCTCGACGGCGAGCGGAACAGGTTGCGATAAAGGACCCAGGTCGAGACGACCGTCATGGTGCCGGCACCGGCGAGTATGGC
>DATHVW010000180.1:0-10222 GCA_035461085.1 Longimicrobiales bacterium
TGAACAGCGTGTGCTCACGGCCGACTTCCTGGCGGAACTGGCGGATCGCTTCGAGGAAGGGCAGCGACTCGATGTCGCCGACCGTACCGCCGATCTCCGTGATCACCACGTCACGGCTCGGCGCCAGGCGCCGGATCGCGTGCTTGATCTCATCGGTGATGTGCGGCACCACCTGCACCGTCGCGCCCAGATAGTCGCCGCGACGCTCCTTCGTGATCACGTCCAGGTAGATGCGACCAGTCGTGATGTTGTTTGCCTGCGACAGCGACTCATCGATGAAGCGCTCGTAATGACCGAGATCCAGATCCGTCTCCGCACCATCGTCCGTCACGAACACCTCGCCGTGCTGGAACGGCGACAGCGTGCCCGGATCGACGTTGATGTACGGGTCGAACTTCTGGATCGTGACGCGCAGCCCGCGCTCCACCAGCAGGCGACCGATCGATGCGGCCGCGATTCCCTTCCCCAGCGAGGATACCACGCCGCCGGTGACGAAGATGTACTTGGTGGGGTGTCGGCTCTGCTCACTCATCGCGCGCTGTCCTTCAGGTGTGTTGTTCACTCCGCAGCCTCTGCTCCGCCCGCTCCGCATCCGCCAGCGTGTCCACGCCGCCCGCCGCATCCGCCACCACGCCGACGCCGATCGTCAGTCCCGCTTCGAGCGCCCTCAGCTGCTCCAGCCGCTCGATTGCCTCGAGCTTCGAAGCCGGCAGCTCGCTCCAGCGCCGCAGCACGTCCGGCCGGTACGCGTACAGGCCGATGTGCCGCAGGTACGGCTCCGCCCCCAGCGCCTCGTCCGTCGGATCACCATCACGGCGATGTGGAATCGGACTCCTGGAAAAGTAGAGCGCGGCGCCGTCCGCTCGCCGCGTCACCTTTACTACCCCGGAATCGCGCCACGCCTCCATCGTTCCCACCGGCGCCGCGACCGTTCCGATATCGAACCCGCTCGCAACCTGGGCTACTGCCGCGGCGACGTGCTCCTCCTCGACGAATGGCTCGTCGCCCTGCACGTTCACCACCACGTCGAATGCGGCGTACTCCTGCCGCCCCATCAGCTCGCCGATCCGCTCGGTGCCCGACGCGTGATGCTCCGACGTCATTACCACCTCGGCGCCCCAGGTCCGGCAGGCCTCCACAATCTCCGCGGCGTCCGTCGCCACCACCACACGGTCCAGCACACGGAAGCCGGCGACACGTCGCCACACCCACTCCAGCAGCGGTCTGCCCGCGAGGGGATGCAGCGGCTTTCGCGACAGCCGCTCCGAGCCGAGCCGGGCGGGAATGACGCCCAGGGTCCGTCCGTGGCGCACCATTGTCGGGGTCAAAAGGGGCGCGGCGCTACGCAATTTTCACGCCGAAAGGTAACTGGCGCCGCTCAGTCTGTCAAAGAGATTACTGACCCGTCTGCCACGGCAGCGCGCGCCGCGGGAAGGACACGCCGACCGTGAATTCCGCGTCATCACTGAAGCGGGAAGGATGGGTAACGGCGCGGAGATAGACGATGTTGAAGCGGAGTCGTACGCCGACGTTCTGCTCGAAGCCGGGGGATTCGTCGGCAGACCAGGCCATGCCTGCCATGTGAAGCAGGTCGAAGTGGGGGCGGCCGAAGAAGCGGATGCGGAGCCGGCGCGGCAGCGGGATGGAGTACTCGGTCTCCACGAACGCCACGCGATCGCCGCGGAACTCTGCCACGTCGTACGTATAGAGCGTTCCCGATCCGCCGACGAAGCTCCAGCGCTGGAGCGGCAGGTCGTCGGTGCCCGGCAGCGGGCCCTGCACATGCGGCTCAATGGTGAGCGTGTGATTGGCGAGCGCCGCCATGGCCCAGCTCGCGTCGATCTGGTAGCGGGCGAAGGAGAAGTCACCCTCGAGCACGTCCGTCGCGAGCTCGGCTGCGGCATCGATTTCCACCACGTGCCGCGGCAGCGTCCATACGGTAGCGGCGCCCAGGATCGCGCTCGTGATACGGCTGTCCGTAACGGCGATGTTGTCCGTGCGGAAGTCGCCGGTAATGCTCCACGGATCTCCGGCCGCGAGCGGCGTGGCGTCCTCGATCTGGGCGCGCGCGTACGCGTTGGTGACGCGCGCGCCGCTCTCGAGCAGCCTGCGCACCTCGAGGTAGGCGCGATCCGCAGCGTAGTAGTCGCGCCGGTCCTTCGCCTGCACGAACGAGCTGATGCTGTTGCTGACGTCGGAACGGATCCAGCGCTCGTTGGTGACGGTCGTGCGCTCCGCTCCCACGGCCACTTCAGTGCGACGGCGCGCGGCGGCGAGCTCGAGTCCGCCGGTGAACTCAGTGCGCTCGGTGCGGTAATCGAGCCGGCCGCGGATGATCGGCTCCAGGTCGCCGATGCGCGGTAGCAGGTAACCCGCGCCGACACTTGCCGTGAGTCCGTCGACGCGGTCGTACGTCGGAATCTGGATTCCCTTGAACCCGTAGAGCACCAGGGCGGACTCGGCGGTCGTGCCGTGAATGACGATGCTGCCGTTGTCGCGATCCACGCGATACGGGGCGTTCGGCTCGGAGTGCACGGTGCCAATGACGGCGGCCAGCTCGGAGTAATAGAGCCCGCCGGCAATGTTGCGGACATGACCCATGATGCGGGCGGTCGGCCGCACGAACACGTTGGCATCGACGATGACGAGATCGCCGGTGATCACGCCTTCCAGCCGCGCCGTCGTACCCACGACCAGCGCCGTGCCGTGTATCGTATCGTTGCGGGCGAGCAGCGTGTCGCTGGCGATAACCTCGTAACCGCCCGACTCGATCAGGCGCTGGAGGAAGCGATCGTTCTCCGCATCGCCGCGGCCACGCACCGTGACCGTCTGGGCGTCAACGGCCGATGCGGCCGTCAGCAGCGCGCAGCACAGGACGAGCGACCGCAGTGTGTAGGACGTGGCAGTCATGTCGCGCTCAGGAAATTGTGGAGCAGCTCGCGACCGCCCTGACTGGCGATCGATTCCGGATGGAACTGCACGCCCCATACCGGATGCTCGCGATGCCGCACCGCCTGGATCTCATCCTCCCACCCCGGCTCGTCGGTCCACGCGAGCACCTCCAGGGCCGCGGGCAGCGATCCGGGGTCCAGCACCAGCGAATGGTACCGCGTCACGTCGAGCGGGCTCGGCAGCCCCCTGAACAGGTCGCCGCCGCGGTGCGCCACCGGCGAAAGCTTGCCGTGCATGATCCTGCGCGCACGCACCACCTCTCCGCCATACGCCGCGCCGATCGCCTGATGCCCGAGACAGACACCCAGGATCGGCGTGTGCGCACCGTGCCGGCGGATCACGTCCACGCTGATCCCGGCCTCCGCCGGTGTGCACGGACCCGGCGAGATGACGATGCGTTCGGGCGCCATCTCCGCAATCTCGTCCACCGTGATCTCATCGTTGCGGCGCACGACGGGCTCGACACCCAGGTCGCCGATCAGCTGCACCAGGTTCCAGGTGAACGAGTCGTAGTTGTCTATGACGAGCAGCACTGGCTTCCCTTTCCGGTGACTCACGCCCGCGGATGAAACCGCCGGTGCACGTCGCGCAGATATTCGCGCTCGACGTGTGTGTAAATCTGCGTCGTCGCGATGTCCGCGTGGCCGAGCATCTCCTGCACGGACGCCAGGTCGGCGCCTCCTTCGAGGAGGTGCGTTGCGAACGAATGCCGCAGCGTGTGCGGCGTCACGCGCTTCGTGATGCCCGCCCGCTGCACGTGCCGGCGCAGGATCTTCCAGACGCCCATCCGGGTCAGCGGCGTGCCCCGCGCGTTCAGGAAGACTGCCCCCTCCCCGCGGTTCCGCGCCAGTACCGGCCGGATCTCGCGCAGGTAGACCATCAGCGCCTGGAGCGCCGCGCGGCCGAGCGGCACGATGCGCTCGCGCGACCCCTTCCCGAACACCAGGGCCAGCCCCTCCTGGAGGTCCACGTCGCGCACCTTCACGGTGATCAGCTCGCCGACCCGCACGCCGGAGGCATACGCGAACTCCAGGAGCGCCTTGTCGCGCCAGAACAGCCGCTCGGACGGATCGGGCGCGTCGAGGATGCGCGCGATGTCATCGCGGCTCAGCACGTCCGGCAGGCGCCGCCACGCGCGCGGCAGCTCCACCCGGTCGGTCGGATCGGCGACGACCACGCCCTCCGCCAGAAGATACGCGAAGTAGGTTCGGAGCGCGGAGACGTTCCGCCGAATGGAGCTGGGCTGCAGGCCCAGGTCCTTGAGGTGATACACGAACTCGCGCAGGTCGGTGGCCGTGACGTCGGCGGGACGCGTGACGCCCCGCGTCGCGAGGTACAGCACCAGCCGGTCCAGGTCGCGCCGGTACGCCTCGACGGTACGCGCCGAGAGACCGCGCTCGAGTGCCAGGTGGTCGGAGAACGGCTGGAGACCGAAGCTCATGCGTGGTCGCGGCGGCTCCTCACCCACCACGCAGCCACGAGCACGATCAGGACGGCGGCGACAGCGAGCAGCGCGGTGCTGAACTGCGCGAAGAAGCGCATGATCTGCTCCCAGTTGCGGCTGGCCGCCGCACCGATGTAGACCAGGCAGCCGTACCATACCGCGGACGCCACTGCGAGCGGCGGGAGCACGCGGCCCAACGGCACGTGCGTCACACCCGCGAAGACGGGTACGAGCGCGCGGAACGCCGGGAGGAACCGGCTCACGAAGATCGCCGGCGTTCCCCACCGCTCGTAGAAGACGCTGATGGTCTCCAGCTGTTTTGGTCGGAGCAGCCAGTGGCCGGCGGCCGTGTTGAAGAATCCCTGGCCGTAGCGGTGGGCGAGGCGGTACACGAGCACCGCCGACGCCACGTTGCATACCCACGTGACCACGAATACGAGCACAGGATCTGCGCGTCCCGATTCGGCGAGGAACGCGCCCAGCAGGACGAACGTGTCGGCCGGCACCGGCGGAACGATGTTCTCCACCGCCGCACCCGCGCCGATGGCGACGTAGATGAGCGCGGGCGGCAGATTCATCAGCCACTGGAGTACTGCGTTGATGCGTGCCTCCGCCGCCGGTCAGCCTTCAACGCGGTCGATGAGGACGACGGCCATTGCCGCCACCCCCTCGCCGGCACCGATCCAGCCCATGCCCTCGTTCGTCTTCCCCTTGACCGACACGGACGCCGGTGCGATGCCGAGCGCGTCAGCCAGCCGCGCACACATCTCGGCGGCATGCGGCGCGATCTTCGGCCGCTCGCACACGACGGTCACATCCGCATTCACGACCTGGAAGTTGCGCTCGGCCGCAAGCTGCGATGCCTGCCGCAGCAGCGCGATCGAGTCGGCGTCCCGCCACTGCTCGTCCGTCGGCGGGAAGTGCCGGCCGATGTCACCGAGCCCGGCAGCGCCGAGGAGGGCATCCGTCACCGCATGCGCAACGGCATCCGCATCGGAATGGCCGGCCAGTCCGCGTTCGTGTTCGATCTCGACGCCCCCCAGCACCAGGCGGCGCCCCTCGGCGAAACGGTGCGAATCGTAACCGAGGCCGACCCTCATGCGTCAGCGGCTCGAGCCGATGATGCGCAGGGCGAGGTGTGCCGCGTTTTTCGCATTGTCGATACCGACACATGCGACCGGCACTCCCGGCGGCATCTGCGCGATCGACAGCAGTGCGTCCAGTCCGCCGAGCGCGGCATTGAGCGGCACACCGATCACCGGCAGCTTCGTGTGCGCCGCAACGACGCCCGGCAGCGCGGCCGAGAGGCCGGCGCCGCAGATGACCACGGAGAAGCCGCGCTCCTGCGCCGTGCGCGCCAGCTCGGCCGTCTTGTCCGGGTCACGGTGCGCGCTCGACACCACCACTTCCGTCTCCACTCCGGCATCCTGCAGAATCGGGAGCGCCTTCTCCATGCGCTCCCGATCGGACTCCGACCCCATCAGTATCAGTACCTTGCTCACATCCCACTCCCGACCAGTTGTGATCTGTTGTTGCGACAGCACGGGCAGCCGCCGTCGCCCGGCTGTTCGAGGTTGTAATCCTGGTAACGCCGCGCCGGCCGGAATCCGGCGTCCTCGATGATGCGGCAGATCTCGGCCTCCGGCATGATGAAGTCGATGCCCGTGGCGCTCACCACGTTCTCCTCCAGCATGAGCGAGCCGAAATCGTTGGCGCCGAAGCGCAGCGCGATCTGCGCCATCTTCGGCCCCTGTGTCACGTACGACACCTGCACGTTGTCGAAGTTGTCGAGCACCAGCCGCGCCAGCGCCGTCATCTTCAGGTAGTCCATGCCCGTCCCGAGGTCGATCTTCCAGTCCTGCATCTCCGTCAGGCTCGGCTGGAACGACCACGTGATGAATGCCGTGAACCTGCCCTTCCCGCGCGCGAGCGAGCGCTCCTGCGCCGCACGGAGCTTCAGCACGTGCTCGAGACGGTCCTCCCACACTTCGCCGACGCCGTACATCAGCGTCGCGGTCGTCAGCATGCCGACCTCGTGTGCGGCCTCGTGGATCTCGATCCAGCGTGCCGAGTCGATCTTCTTCGGCGCAATGAAATCGCGGACGTCATCGACCAGCACCTCGGCGCCGGCGCCCGGCATCGAGTCGAGGCCCGCCTGGTGAAGCTGCCGCAGCACCTCGTCGATCGGCAGCTTCGACACCTTCGCCATCATCTCCACCTCGGACGCACTGAACCCGTGCACGTGGATGGGGTGGTGCTCCTTGATGTAGCGCAGCAGCTCCAGGTACCAGTCCAGCGGCAGGTACGGATTGTGGCCGCCCTGCATGAGGATCTGCACCGCACCGACCGCCTTCGCCTCGTCGATCTTGCGCCCGATCTCCTCATAGCTCAGCACGTACGCCTCATCGTCCTTCGGACGACGATAGAACGCGCAGAACCGGCAGTCGGTCACGCACAGATTCGAGTAGTTGATGTTGCGGTCCACGATGTAGCTGACGATGCCTTCCGGATGCTTCTGCTGCCGCAGCGCGTCGGCCTGTGCCCCGATCTCCAGCAGCGGCGTGCGCCCGAGATACTCCATCCAGCGCTCGATCTCGGCGGCGTGCGGACGCGTGTGCAGCGGCGGCGGGACATACACCGGCTGCTCGACGCGCCGGCGAGCGCCGACCGAGCCCTCGAGCGTCGGCTCCCGCAGCCGCGGCGTCGCGGACTGGAGGATCGGCAGCGCCCGCTGCTCCTGCGGTACCGTGCCCTCCTGCGGCGCGGCGCCCGGCCCGCTCGTGAAGCCGTTCGCACGGATCACCACGAGCGCACCTCGTCGTAGTGGACGTTGCGCTCGACCGGCCGCTTGCCGGCGTCCTTCACGATGCGGATGATCTCGCCGAACGTCATGCCCTCCGGTGTATGCGCGCCGGCTTCGTGGTAGATGCGCTCACGACGCACCGTCCCCTCGAGATCGTCCACACCGAAGTGCAGCGCGATCTGGCTGACCTTCGCCGTGTTCATGATCCAGTGCGTCTTGATGTGCGGGATGTTGTCCAGGAACAGCCGGCCGATCGCGAGATTCTTCAGGTCGTCGAATCCGGTCGTCGCCGTGCCCGTGCGCCCCAGCTCCTCGCCCAGCTCGTTGTTGTCCGGGTGATACGCGAGCGGGATGTATGTCAGGAACCCGCCGGTCTCATCCTGGAGCACGCGCAGCATCTCCAGATGATCCACGCGGTCCTGGAGGCTCTCGACGTGGCCGTAGAGCATCGTGCAGTTCGTGCGGATACCGAGACCGTGCGCCTTGCGATGCACGTCGATCCATTCCTCGGCCGCGAGCTTCCGCTGAGCGATGGTCGCGCGAACACCCTTCGCGAACACCTCCGCGCCGCCGCCGGGCATCGTCTGCATGCCGGCCTCGCGCAGGCGGATCAGCACGTCCTCCACGCTCGTCTTCTCGAGCCGCGCCAGGTGCGCGATCTCGACGGCGGTCAACGCCTTGATCTCGACGCCCGGATGGCGCTCCTTGAGCCCGCGGATCAGGTCCTCGTAGTACGACACCCGCAGCTTCGGATGCAGCCCGCCCACGATGTGGAACTCGCGGACCGGCGTATCGCTCGCGAGCGACGCCTCGTGGAATGCCTCCTCGAGCGTCATCGTGTACGCGCCGTCCTCGCGCGGTGTGCGGGCGAACGAGCAGAACGTGCACGTCGCGCGCAGGATGCAGACGTTGGTCGGGTTCAGATGCTGATTCGCGCAGACGAAGACGCGGTCGCCGTTCTTCTGGCGGTTGACGGCATCGGCGAGCGCGCCGATGGCGAGCAGGTCATCCGATTCGAAGAGGACCAGCGCGTCGGCCGGCGTCAGGCGCTGGCCGGCCGTGACCTTGTCGGCGATCGGGAAAAGCCGCGGATCAGCCGGCCGGATCCGTAGCTCAATGTCCAGGTTTTCGGCCAGCGGTGCCAGGGCCGAGCTCATGCTTGCTTCCGGCTGAATTTTCTCACGCGCTCCACCCCCGGAACGCACCTCTCACAGTGGCGCAAGAATAGGGGAAAACGGGGCGTGGAGCAAGCGATCAGTCGTTGTCGGCGGGCATCCGGGCGAGGCGGAAATTCGACGGATTCATTCGCGGAGGCCGCGGAGGAGTTGAGGACGCGGAGGCGTTGAGAGGACCACTCGTGGCCTCCAGACCTCCGCAGGCTCCGCGATCTCCGCGATTGAAGCCGTTCGAGGAGGCAGCCGTGCCGCGAAGCTACGGAAGCGCCGTCGATGGGAGCCGTGCCGCAACGCCGAGCGTCGCGACACGGCTGCCGACTACTCTTCCCAGCGCTGGATCGTCAGGCACACGTTGTGGCCGCCGAAGCCGAACGAGTTCGTCGCCGCCACGCGCACTTCGCGCTCGATCAGCGTGTTGTGTGCGTAGTTCAGGTCACACGCCGGATCGGGCGTGCTGAAGTTGATCGTCGGCGGGATCACGCCGTCGCGACAGACGAGCAGGCAGATCACGGCCTCGACGCCGCCGGCTGCGCCGAGCAGATGCCCCGTCATCGACTTGGTGGAGCCCATCACGAGATTGTACGCGTGGTCGCCGAACACCGCCTTCACCGCGAGCGTCTCATTGAGATCGTTCATCGGTGTGGACGTGCCGTGTGCGTTGATGTAATCCACGTCGCTCACATCCAGGCCGGCGTCCTTCAATGCCGCACGGATGGCCAGCTGCGCGCCGGCGCCCTCGGGTGCAGGGGCCGTCAGATGATGCGCGTCGGCGCTCTGGCCGAAACCGGTGAGCTCGCCCAGGATCTCGGCGCCGCGTGCCCTGGCGTGCTCCAGCTCCTCGAGCACCACGATGCCCGAGCCCTCGCCCAGCACGAACCCGTCACGGGTCGCGTCGAACGGCCGGCTGGCCGTCTCGGGTGACTCGTTGCGTCCCGAGAGCGCCTTCATGTTCGCGAAGCCGGCGATCGTCAGCGGCGTTACCGTCGCTTCCGCACCTCCCGCCACCATCACGTCCGCCTCGCCGCGCTGGATGATGCGCAGTGCATCGCCGAGTGCGTGCGCACTCGATGCACAGGCCGAGACCGTACAGTAGTTCGGACCGCGCATGCCGTAGCGCATCGAGACGTGACCCGCGGCGATGTCGGGAATGAACATCGGAACGAAGAACGGACTGATCCGCTTCGGTCCGCGCTCCAGCATCACGCGCGTCTGATCCTCGAACGTCGCGATGCCGCCGATACCGCTGCCGATCAGCACACCGACCCGATCGAAATCGACGTTCGCCGGACGGTCGGCCAGTCCCGCCTGCGTGACCGCCTCCTGGGAGGCGGCCATCGCGAACTGGGCGAAGCGATCCATCCGCTTCGCTTCCTTCCGCTCCAGGTACTTTTCGACCTCGAAGTCCTTGACCTCGGCGGCGAACCGTACGTCGAAATCGGTCGTGTCGAACTGCGTGATGGGGCCCGCACCGCTGCGGCCGGCCTTCAGAGCGTCCCACGTGCTCTGAAGGTCGTTGCCGACCGGTGTGACCATGCCCATCCCCGTCACGACGACGCGACGACGGGTACCATTCTGATTCGTCATGACCACCGCCTCAGCCGCGCTGCTCAGTCGACGCCCTTCTCCTGCAGGTACTTCACGGCGTCGCCGACCTTCTGCAGCTGCTCGGCATCCTCATCGGGGATCTCGAGGCCGAACTCCTCTTCGAAGGCCATGACCAGCTCCACGGTGTCGAGCGAGTCCGCGCCGAGATCCTCGACGAACGATGCCTCGAGCGTGACCTTCTCGGGCTCCACGCCCAGCTCGTTGATGATGATCTCCTTGACCTTCGACTCGGTGTTGTCCGCC
>DATHVW010000181.1:0-4349 GCA_035461085.1 Longimicrobiales bacterium
CTCGACTGGCTGCGCCAGTTCGCGGACATCGCCGCCACGATGTACTCCGTCGGCAGCGGCACGCAGAGCGATGTGCTGCGCGCCGGCGTCGAGGTCGCGCGCATGGAGGCGGATGTCGCACGGATGCACGCCATGCGCACCAGCGCGGCCGCGCGGCTGAACGCGCTGCTGAACCGGCCGGCCGGGACGGCGATCGAGACCGTGGCGTTCACGGCGGTCCCGGGCACGCTGCCGGGAGCGGACGCGCTCACCGCCTTGGCGGAGGAGAGCCGACCGATGCTCGAACGCGGCCGCATCACGGTGGAACAGGCACGCACGCGCGAGACGCTCGCCCGGCGCGAGATCTGGCCGGACCTGTCCGTCGGCGTGCAGTACGGCCAGCGCGGGTCGGACATGGGCACGGAGCGCATGGGCAGCCTGATGCTCGGCTTCAACGTTCCCGTGTTTGCCGGGCGCCGGCAGCTGCGGATGCGCACGGAGGCCGCGGCGATGTCGCAGATGGCGGAAGCCGATCTGAGCGACATGCGCGCTCAGGTGAACGCGCGCATCGCCGAGCTCGTTGCGGAGCTCGACCGCGCACGCACGCTCATCGAGCTCTACCGCAGCGAAGTGCTGCCGCAGGCGGAGGCGAACGTGTCGTCTGCCCTCGCGTCGTACCGCGTCGGGCGGGTGGACTTCATGACTCTGGTCGATGCGCAGATGACACTCAACGAATACCGGCAGGAGCAGTACGCCCTGCTTGCCGAATATGGCAGCCTGATCGCCGAGCTCGAGATGGCGATCGGTCGTGAGCTGCCCGCGACTGATACCACGATCGTGGAGGAAGTATGACAATGCCATTCCGCGCCCGCTGGCTGGCGCTAGCGCTGGTTGCCGTTGCAGTGGTAGCCGGCACCTGGGCCCTCGCGTTCCGCGATTCGTCGCAGCCGGCAGCAGCACAGGGTACGGTCGCGCAGGCGGATGATCCGCATGCGGGGCACGACATGTCCGCTGTCGAAGTGAACGATGGCGTCGTGGTCATGGATCCGGCGATGGCGCGCTCTCTCGGCGTCGTCGTCGTGGAGGCGCAGCTCGCACCGGTTGCACGTGCGATCCGGACGACCGGCAGCGTCACGTACGACGAGACGCGGCTGACGACGATCACGCCGAAGTTCAACGGCTTCGCCGAACGGCTGCACGTCAACTTCACGGGCCAGCCCGTGCGGCGCGGCCAGCCGCTGCTGGAGGTGTACTCGCCGGAGCTGGTCGCGGCGCAGGAGGAGCTGCTCTCGGCACTGCGCATGACGGCACAGCTGCGGGCGAGTGCATCACCCGCCGTGATCGAGCGTACGGCCGGCCTAGTCGATGCGGCACGGCGCCGGCTCCTGCTCTGGGACATATCGGCTGCCCAGGTGCGGCAGATCGAGGAGAGCGGGGAAGTGCGACGCACACTCACGATGCACGCGCCGTCGTCCGGGTTCGTGACTGAGAAGATGGTGCAGGAGGGCCAGGCGATCGGCATGGGCATGCCGCTCTATCGGCTCGCCGATCTCTCCACGGTCTGGATCGAGGCCGACGTGTACGAGCAGGACCTGCGCTTCGTCGCGGTCGGTGAGGCGGTGCAGGTGGAGATCACTGCGTACCCGCAGGAGCCGTTCAGCGGGCGCGTGAGCTACATCCATCCCGACGTGCGCGCGGACACGCGCACGACGCGCGTGCGCATCGAGCTGGCGAATCCCGGCGGCCGCATCAAGCCGGGGATGTATGCGACGGTGAGCATCGATGCGCCGGTCACGCAGCGGGCCGTCGTCGTGCCGCGCGACGCCGTCATGCACAGCGGTACCCATGCGATGGTGTTCATCGAGGAGGCGCCCGGCACGTACCGCATCCGCGAGGTCACGGTCGGCGTGGACGCGGGCGGCCAGACGCAGATCCTGAGCGGACTGCTCGCGGGCGAGCGCGTGGTCAGCCGCGCGAACTTCCTGATCGACTCCGAGAGCCGGCTCACGGAGAGCATGGGCGACATGCCCGGCATGAACCACTAGGAGCCGATCATGCTGAACCGACTCATCGAGTGGTCCATACGGAACCGCATGCTCGTGCTGCTGGCGACGGCGTTCCTGATCGGCACCGGTATCTGGGCCGTGCGCACGACACCCGTCGATGCGATACCGGACCTGTCGGACGTGCAGGTCATCGTGCAGACGGAGTGGGCGGAGCAGGCGCCGCAGATCATCGAGGACCAGGTCACCTACCCCCTCACGACGGCGCTCCTCGCCGTGCCCGGCGCGACGACGGTGCGGGGCATTTCCAGCTTCGGCATCTCGTACGTCTACGTTCTGTTCGACGATGGTACCGACCCGTACTGGGCGCGCACGCGCGTGCTCGAGTACCTGTCGCAGGTGAGCGAGCAGCTGCCGGCCGGCGTAGTGCCGCAGCTCGGCCCTGACGCGACCGGCGTCGGCTGGGTCTACCAGTACACGCTCGAGTCCGACCGTCACGATCTGGTGGAGCTGCGCAGCCTCCAGGACTTCTTCGTGCGCTATCAGCTGCAGAGCGTGCCGGGCGTCAGCGAAGTAGCGACGGTCGGCGGCCACGTTCAGCAATACCAGGTGGAGGTCGATCCGCAGCGGCTGCACGGCTACGGCCTGACGGTGCAGCGCGTCTCGGACGCGATCCGGATGGCGAACTCCGATGTCGGCGCGCGCGTGCTCGAGCTGAGCGGCCGCGAGTACATGGTGCGGGGGCTCGGCTACCTGACGAACATCGAGGACATCGAGAACGTCGTGCTCACGGCCGGTATGGACGGCACGCCCGTGCGCGTGAGCGACGTCGCCCAGGTGCAGCTCGGCCCCGACATCCGGCGCGGCGCGGCCGACAAGAACGGGCGCGGCGATGTCGTGACCGGCATTGTGGTCATGCGGCACGGCGAGAACGCGCTCGAGGTGATCGACGCGGTGAAGGAGCGGATCGCCCTGATACAGGCGGGACTGCCCGAGGGTGTGCGCGTGGTGGACGCGTACGACCGCGCGCCGCTGATCCGTGCGGCGATCCACAACCTGCAGGCGAAGCTGGGCGAGGAGCTGCTGCTGGTGGCGCTGATCACGGCGCTGTTCCTGCTGCACATCCGCAGCTCGCTCGTCGCGGCGGTGACGCTGCCGATCGCCATCCTGATGTCGTTCATCGTGATGCGGCTGATCGGCGTGCAGGCGAACATCATGTCGATGGGCGGGATCGCGATCGCGATCGGTGCGATGATCGATGCCGCTGTGGTCATGGTGGAGAACCTGCACAAGCACCTGGAGCGCGAGCCGGGACCCATTACGCCGCAGCGGCGCTGGGAGATCGTCGGGTATGCCTCGAAGGAGGTGGGGCCCGCGCTGTTCTTCAGCCTGCTCGTCATCACCGTCTCGTTCCTGCCGGTGTTTGCGCTGGAGGCGCAGGAAGGCCGGCTGTTCAAGCCGCTCGCGTTCACGAAGACGTTCGCGATGGCATCCGCGGCGATCCTCGCGGTGACTCTGGTGCCCGTGGCGATGGGCTATTTCATCCGCGGCCGCATCCGCTCCGAGCAGGAGAACCCGGTGAGCCGCGTGCTCATCCGCATGTATCGCCCCGCGCTCGCGGGTGCGCTCCGGCATCGCCGGCTGACGCTCGCGACGGTCGCGCTGCTGCTGGTCGCAACGATCTTCCCGTTCACCCGGCTGGGCTCGGAGTTCATGCCCCCTGTCGAGGAGGGCACGATCCTGTTCATGCCGATGACGCTGCCCGGCGTGTCGATCCAGCAGGCCGCGTCGATCATGCAGCGACAGAACGCGATCATCGCGCGGACGCCGGAGGTGGCGAGCGTGGTGGGGAAGACCGGCCGCGCGAGCACCGCGACGGATCCGGCGCCACTCGACATGTTCGAGACCGTGGTGAACCTGAAGCCGGAATCGGAGTGGCGCGACGGCATGACGTATGACCGGCTGGTCGCCGGGCTCGATGAGGCGACGCGGATGCCCGGCGTCACGAACCTCTGGACGATGCCGATCAAGAACCGCATCGACATGCTCGCGACGGGCATGCGCACGCCCGTCGGCGTGAAGGTGTTCGGCCCCGACCTCGACGAGCTGCAGCGCATCGGCACGCGCATCGAGACGCTCCTGCGCGACGTGCCCGGCACGCGCAGCGCGATCGCCGAGCGCGGCGCGAGCGGTTACTACCTCGACGTCGAGGTGGACCGCGCCGCCGCGGCCCGCTATGGCCTGAACGTCATGGACGTGCAGGACGCCCTCATGGCGGCCGTCGGCGGCGAAGTAGCGACGCAGACGATCGAGGGCCGCGAGCGCTACGGCGTGCTGGTCCGGTATCCCCGCGACCTCCGGCAGAGC